>CBFGYQ010000183.1:0-4681 GCA_965652995.1 uncultured bacterium | reverse complement strand
ATTCAATATGAAATTTTCTCGGATAGTGCTTTTCGAGTTAACGATATTGATACTTTTCATTACAAAATTGGAGCGTATGGCATCAACTTGGTGTTTGTAATAGAGAAATTCGCACAAAACCATCAAAAAGAAAGTAATCTATTAATCAGCACTGCTTACGCACTTAAATGTTGGAACTTTATATATACCGAAGATAGTATTGCACAGGTCTCTATAAAAACGGTAAATGATTTTGATAGAACTTATAAAGCAGGGATGGACGTAACAAACTTGTTTGCGCGATTAGGATATGCCTCTGATAGAGGGAAGATAAATAAGGCGGCTATTGATTCTATAATCTTTGAAGAAATAGATGACAATAAGTCATTTGTAAAACACCCTATCTACCTCAATGCAGCACCTGAAACCCCTCGCGATGTACAGTTCGACATTGAAGTAACCTTATCAAACGGGAAAGTGCTGAATACAAAAACACAGAGGGTGTTTATAGATTAGTATCATAAAAACTATATTAGAGGACATGCTTCAAGAAAGGTTTATAATTTTTTAAGCCTTAACCAATGAATATCGCTTCTGTTTATTAAACTGATATGTCCTAAAACTGTTTCCTTTTTGACAAGGAACATCTTCATGCTTTTTTATTTTCTTTGCAAGAAATGCAAGACTTGAATGGATAACCAGTTTAAAGATCTTTCAGATAATTATAGCACCAAAAACAAAACATATTATTATAACCCTCGAACAGAAATGGTCGCTTTTATACCCGAAGGGACTAAAAAAATTTTAGACATAGGGTGTAGTACAGGTGGTTTTGGATTGAATGTTAAAAACGCAAATAAGGATATTGAAATTTGGGGCATTGAACCATATGAAAATGCAGCAAACGAAGCTATAAAAGTCTTAGACCACGTTATTCACAAACCATTCGAGAAAGACATGCCCGAGTTGGGAAGTGAATTGTTCGATGTTATTGTGTTTAATGACGTACTAGAGCACCTTGTAAACCCAGGTTTAGTACTACAGGATTGCCAGCAGTACCTTAGCCCCAACGGCGTAGTAGTAGCATCTATTCCTAACATTTTATTTTTTCCTGTTTTTGTAAAACAGATTTTGATAAAAGAAGACTGGAAATATACTTTGGAAGGAATATTTGACAATACCCACCTTCGATTTTTCACTAAGAAAAGCATAGTAAGGCTTTTTTATGAAAATGGATATTCAATCGAGCTTATCAAAGGAATTAATGGTTCTAATACAATTAAGTTCAAGCTTGTTAACTTCTTTAGCTTGGGAAAATTTAAAAATTGGAAGTTTCAACAATTCGCAGTTGTAGCAAAAAAAACCTAGCTCACCGGCTATTTATCAAATTTTTTATGTAAGTAATATTAAGTAGTCGTCTATCATAGGTAAATACACTTACTACTACAGACAAGACAAGGATTAATACACAACTCAGTACAGTTGTGAACAAACTTGGAGGTAACATGTATGTAAATAAACTAATAATCAAGCCAGTTACAACAACACTGGCAGTAGGTATTAAAAACAATTTATTGTAGTTCATGTAGTTTTTTTCGATTTTTATTTTTGATACCACTGCAAGCAAATAAAAGAATCCAATTGATTTTACGATGCCCCATGGTATTCCTATTCCTACCAGCCCGAAATGTTTTACACAAAAAAATAAAGCAGGAATTAAAAAAATCACTTCGGCGGCTGCTTGATAAATTGTGAATTTTGTTTTCCCTTTTGCCATCAACAAATTAAATGGCAAATACTGCAAGGCTTGAAACGTATTCCCTATGCTGAGAAAAATGATCAGATACTTAATTTGTGAAGGAGCCATGCTGACATTAGTTGCAGAAAGCCAAATTTTATAAATATCTTCTCCATACACTCCTAAAATAAAACACAATGGAAGGACTATAATTAATATTCCAAAAGATACTACTTCGTAAACACGATATAGTTTCTTATAATCTTGAGCAGAGTAGCTCCGGACCAGTACCGGAAAAATTGCTGTTGATACCGGCATTGTTATCAGTACTGGTAGTAATGAAAGAGTGGATGCCAATGAATAAAAGCCAAAATCGCTTGGTACTAAATACTTACTTGCTGTTAGCTTATCAGACTGTATCGCTATTGCAGATAAAATGGACACCAATGTCATAGACCCCATATACTTCCACATTTCTTTTGATAAGCCTGTAAAATTCTCTGATAAAGAAGCCTCCTTAGAGTGTAAGTTTTTTAGCAGCACTGCACGGAGAAGTAGAACATTGAGAATGTTGCAGACAATTTGCCAACCAAAAAACCTATATAATTCTTGAGGGAAGTAGTAAAGGATTAAAGCACCGCCTACCATTTTTGCAACATTTAATCCTATTTGGATAGAGTTTGCAGCAATTTGCTTTTGCATACCCATTAATGCCCCGAAATATATACTACTCATCAGTTGGGTGGTCACACCTCCGGCAATTAAGTAAACGTAGTGTATTAAAGTATTTACAGGAATTTTACTGTCTGTAAGCCAAAAATGAACAATGAATTTTGCCCAAAGACAAATAACTATTGCTGCACCAGCACAGATAAGGATATAATACTTTTCAAAAAAATGTAAGAGGTTTTTCAGGTAATGATTACTGTTGGGTTTCGCAAATTCTCTGGTAATACAAGCAGATATACCCACATCCACAAAACCTACAATACCAAACAGCAGTGCATAGTAACTTATAATGCCAAAATTCTCAGCCCCTGTAAAACTTAAATAGAGCCTACTAAAAAGATATAAGGATAAAAACCCCCAGATTTTACTAGTAAAATTAGCTATGATGTTGCTCGCTGAAGTTCTCAATATTATAGAAATTATACTCTACCTAAAATTTATCAAGTTGGCGTTTTATTGCTTCTAAATACTCATACCCATGTACCAAATCCGGCTCTAAATAATTTCCTTCTCCCCATTCATTCCAAGATTTTATCATTGCTATCCTGTTTTCTAATGGCTTGTCTTTGATGATATTGAAAACGTGTTTTAAATGTTCTTCAAAATATTCTGGAGTAGAATTATGTAAAATATAAGCACTTTTACCCGAGCGGGGCGAATGATCCCAATTAGGCATTATAGTTGGGATGCAATTAATATTTTTTTCTTCGTCGCCTACAAATACTTTTAGTGCATCTTTATACTCATAAACTCGCAATCGCTTCAACCGTATTTTCAATTCAAATTGCATCCGCGTTTCGTACAAATGATATCGAATCACATTTACAGCATCAAAGCCTAATGAAATCTGTTTTTGATACTCTTTAATACCAATAATATGTGCAACAAAATAGAAACCCTCTAAGCCGTTTTTATTTGCCAAGTCTTGCCATAAATTTATAAATTGATGAGCATTGGGCAACTGAGATGGCTGGTAAATCATAAAAAACAATTTACCGTTTACCCTTATATACCTTTTGTCTTTAAAAGCAGGTAGGAGTTCGTTGAAATGATTAATATAATCTTGTGTGCCGGGATAAGTTTGCTCTTTTAATATTCTATCATTTGCCCCATGCCATCTACCACTCCATGTTTCATTTGCCCAAGCTAAACAGAATGGAAAATCCGGCTTTCCCGATTTTACTACTTCGTCAAATACTCGCGTCAAAACTCTATCGCCGTTTCCAAACCAATAATGCCAGTAGCAAAAACCTTCAATACCGTACGCACGTGCCATATCTGCCTGTTGCTCTCTCACTTCCGGCAGTCGCAGATCGTAATATCCTAAATCTTTAGGTACTCTGGGTTGGTAATGTCCTTTAAAGAGTGGCTTTGCCTTTCCTACATTGGTCCATTCTGTAAAGCCTTTATGCCACCATTCATCATTTTCTTTTGTAGGGTAAAACTGTGGCAAGTACGAAGCGATTAAACGGACCTGATTCATCTATGTGCTAAGTTTATTTCTTAAATAGTACTTTTAATAAAATTAAGGATTCTTTTAGCCGCCTTTCCATCTCCATAAGGGTTATTGGCAGTACTCATTTTTTCATACAAAGCACTATTAGTAAGCAGTTCGTTTGTATGAAGGATTATATTTTCTTTGGAAGTTCCTACAATTTTAACTGTACCACTCTTCACAGCTTCCGGACGCTCTGTAGTATCTCTCATTACCAACACGGGTTTTCCTAAACTTGGTGCTTCTTCTTGTACACCTCCACTGTCAGTAATAATGATGTAAGACTGCTGCATAAGCCAAACAAAAGCAGCATAGCCCAATGGCTCTATTAAATGCACATTTTTTATTCCTTTCAAGATAGCATACACCGGCTTTTGCACATTTGGATTTAAGTGTACAGGGTATATTATTTGCACATCGTCCTTTTCAGAAATAGTTTTTAGCGCATCACAAATACTTAAAAACCCTTCTCCAAAGTTTTCTCTTCTATGCCCCGTAACTAAAATTAGTTTCTTATTGCTATCAAGAATAGTTTTAAGGTTTTTTATTTCGTCATCTTCATAATTTTTCAACTTTTCAATGGCGATATATAAGGCATCTATTACTGTGTTTCCAGTAATTACAATGTTATTTTCAGGAATAGCTTCTTTTAATAAATTGCTTTTTGCCTCATTGGTAGGTGCAAAATGATAGTCGGCTATGCGGGCAGTAAGTTGTCTGTTTATTTCTTCAGGAAAGGG
>CBFGYQ010000182.1:0-4734 GCA_965652995.1 uncultured bacterium | reverse complement strand
CAAAAAGGACCTGAAATGAAAAAGCCTTACAATCTTGTAAGGCTTTGTTTTTTATATCTAAATCATTAAGCTATTATCCACTTTTGTACATAAAGAACCAAAATAAAAAGAGGCTGCAACGCAACCTCTTTACCATTTTTTTTGAAAGCTATTAATAACGATAATGCTCAGGTTTGTAAGGACCATCTTTTGCAATACCTAAGTAAGAAGATTGTGCATCAGTTAATTCTTCCAACACAACACCAATCTTAGCCAAGTGCAAACGAGCTACTTTCTCATCCAAATGTTTAGGAAGAACGTACACTTTGTTTTCGTAGTTGCCATGGTTTGTCCAAAGTTCTATTTGCGCCAATGTTTGGTTAGTAAATGAATTACTCATTACAAAACTTGGGTGACCAGTAGCACAACCTAAATTCACCAAACGTCCTTCTGCCAACAAGATAATATCGTTACCATCCACATTGTACATATCCACTTGTGGTTTGATTTCAGTTTTAGTGTTACCATAATTTTCATTCAACCAAGCAACATCTATTTCAATATCAAAGTGACCGATGTTACAAACGATGGCTTTGTCTTTCATTAGTTTGAAATGTTCACCGGTGATCAAGTCACGACAACCGGAAGCTGTAACGATGATGTCAGCTTCTTTCACAGCATCTGTCATTTTCTTTACTTCAAAACCGTCCATTGCAGCTTGCAATGCGCAGATAGGATCGATCTCGGTAACGATAACACGAGCACCTGCACCACGAAGTGATTCTGCAGAACCTTTACCCACATCACCATAACCACCTACAACAGCTACTTTACCCGCCATCATTACATCTGTAGCACGGCGGATAGCATCTACCAAACTTTCTTTACAACCGTATTTGTTGTCGAATTTAGATTTAGTTACACTGTCGTTTACGTTGATAGCAGGCATTGGCAATGTGCCTTTCTGCATTCTTTCATAAAGACGATGTACACCAGTTGTAGTTTCTTCGCTGATACCTTTGATGTGTTGTACCAATTCTGTGTAGTTATCCAACACCATATTAGTAAGGTCGCCGCCATCATCCAAGATCATGTTCAAAGGACGATCTTCGCTACCAAAGAATAACGTTTGTTCAATACACCAGTCAGCTTCAGCTTGTGTTTGTCCTTTCCAAGCAAAAACACCAATACCAGCAGCGGCAATAGCAGCAGCAGCGTGGTCTTGAGTTGAGAAGATGTTACAAGAACTCCAACGAACCTCAGCACCTAATTCTACTAATGTTTCTATCAATACAGCAGTTTGGATGGTCATGTGAAGACAACCTGCAATGCGTGCGCCTTTCAAGGGTTTATCAGCACCAAATTCTTTACGTATAGCCATCAAACCCGGCATTTCGGCTTCTGCTAATTTTATTTCCTTACGACCCCATTCTGCAAGACTCATGTCTTTCACCTTATAAGGCATTTTAAAGTCAATTTGACTGCGCGTCATTGTACTCATAATAAAAAATATTTTAGGCACAAAGATACGCTTGACAGGAGAAAACAACAGGAGTCTATATAAATTTAGGAGATGCAGCCAGAAAAATACTATTTTGTAGGATAAACATTTATTTACGGATGGCAAAACGTATAAAAACAGAACAAACCACCACAGAGCCTATTTCTTTAGATAAAACAGACTTAGCAATCTTAACATTGTTGCAGCAGAATGCACGGATGACTGTGAAGGAAATTGCAGAACAGGTATTTCTAAGCACTACGCCGGTACATGAGCGTATTAAGAGGTTAGAAAATACAGGAGTGATAAAACAATATGCTGCCTTGGTTGATCTTTCAAAGGTTAGAAAACAGATAATGGTGATATGCTACGTGAGCTTGAGAGAGCATAGCAAAGCCGCAGGTGCAAAATTTATAAAACATATTCTTTCTTTAAGTGAAGTGGTTGAATGTTATAATATCTCGGGAGAATTTGACTTTATGCTAAAGGTGATCGCCGGGGATATGGATGATTACTATAATTTTCACGTGAATAAATTGAGCCAAAGCGAAAACATAGGTAATGTGCAAAGTATTTTCGTGATGGGCATCATTAAACAAACACATTTGGTAATGCCTCAATAAAATAAATTTTGAATTTTGAATTTTGGATTTTGAATTTTGGTAGATGAAAGCAATGCTATTTGCCGCCGGCCTCGGCACTAGACTTAAACCATTCACCGATAAACATCCCAAAGCTCTTGCTCCTGTAAATGGCAAACCTGTTTTACAACACAATATTGAATACCTACAACGTTTCGGAATAAAGGATGTGGTTGTGAATGTCCATCACTTTGCAGATCAGATTGAAGATATTTTGAAAAAGAACAATGATTTTGGAAGTAATATCTCTATCTCAGATGAACGCGTTGAAGTGTTGGAAACTGGCGGAGGGCTTAAAAAAGCAAAACCTTTTCTAGAAGGAGAAGATTGTTTTGTAGTAATGAATGCCGACATACTGACGACATTAGATCTAGGCAAATTAATTGCTGCACATGATTTAAAGAAAGTCGCCACACTCGCTATAGCACAGCGCAATTCATCCAGAAATTTATTATTCAACAAAGACATGTTGCTTTGTGGATGGGAAAATAAAGACGGCAATAAAAAAATAGTTGTAGAGGACAATACTTGCAAACCCTATGCATTTAGTGGTATTCAAGTTCTCTCACAAGAAATATTTTCCATGCCTTTTGAAGGAAAATTTTCAATAATAGACGCCTACCTCCATTTTGCAAAACAGCAATTAGTACAAGGCTACGACCATACCGGAGATCTTTTTATAGATATAGGTAAGCCTGAAAGTCTTGCGAAGGCAGGCGAATTATTTAAGTAATACTTTTTCACATTAAAATAAGACTAGTGAACTTACTCACGTCATTGCGGCGATTGGCAATATAATAATGTTGAATAGAGTTAGCTGCAACTTTTCTCATAGAGCGAAGCGTAATAATCTCAATTCTGATCAGTTATGAGATTCCAGCTAACTATAATGAGCTAAAGAATATTTCTCTTCGCTGCAATGACACGAGTACTATTGTCTTGAAATCTGGTTGGTATTAGATGCCAAATGGAAATCTGAACAATTATCCAATAGCGTTCTCCAAATCCTTAATAAGATCATCTACATCTTCAATACCTACACTTAGTCTTATCAAAGAATCTACCAGACCGTTTTTGATTCTATCTTCTCTTGGTATAGATGCGTGCGTCATTGTAGCAGGATGACCGATAAGAGATTCTACACCGCCCAATGATTCTGCAAGAGAGAACAATTCAGTTCTTTTCAAAACTTCATTTGCCGCGTCTATGCTATCATTCTTCAATGTGAAAGAGATCATTCCACCAAAGCCACGCATTTGTCTCTTAGCTACTTCATGATTAGGATGATCTTCGAAGCCACACCAAATTACTTTTCCAACTTTATCATTAGAACGCAACCATTTTGCAATAGCTTCACCATTCTCGCAATGGCGTTGCATACGAACATGCAATGTTTTAATACCACGCAAAACCAACCATGCATCATGAGGACCGGGAACTGCTCCACAACTATTCTGGATGAAACGTAAACGTTCTTCCAAACCGGCATCATTCATTACCAATGCACCATGTACCACATCGCTATGCCCACCAAGATATTTAGTGGCTGAGTGCAAAACGATATCTGCACCATGGTCTAAAGGGTTTTGTAAATAGGGCGAAGCAAATGTATTATCTACAACAAAGGTCAGGTTATTTTCTTTAGCGATCTTCGCGCATGCTGCAATATCAACAATGTTAAGTAAAGGGTTGGTAGGCGTTTCAGCCCAAATCATTTTTGTTTTATCATTTATAAATGAACGAATGTTTTCAGCATTGCTCATATCTATGAAATGAAATTTGATGCCGTAGTTGGCAAATATTTTTGTAAAGATTCTATATGTACCTCCGTACAGATCGTTAGCAACAATCACCTCATCACCTGGCAACAGAAGTTTTGCCACTGCATCTGTTGCAGCCATACCACTACCAAAACACAAACCGTATTTTCCGTTTTCTATACTCGCTAACGCTTTTTGTAAAACATCGCGTGTTGGATTTTGTGTACGAGCGTATTCATATCCTTTATGATCGCCGGGAGCATTTTGCACGTAGGTAGACGTTTGGTATATGGGCGTCATGATGGCACCCGTGGTAGGATCCGGTTCTACACCAGCATGTATCAATCTTGTTGCTAGTTTATGTGTTTGGTTACTCATGGTATAATCTATCGCATTTTTATTCGGCGCAAAGGTAAGGGTGAAAAGTTTGAGTTTTTCTGCTCAATAGTGAAATATAGCACAAGAGTGCCACGCCCGCCTGACCAGACCGCAGGTAAATCAAGCGAAATAGTAGCATCCATGCTAAGTACAAAAAACCGTTACTTTGAAAAAATAAGAATTATGAGTTCCAAAATAGCATTAGCACTTCATGGCGGCGCGGGTACTATCCTTCGTTCTACAATGACTCCCGAACTTCAGAAAGAATATGAAACAGGATTGCAAGAAGCGTTGAATGCCGGTTATACTATTTTAGAAAAGGGTGGAAGTTCTCTGGATGCAGTGGAAGCAACTGTGATATCGTTAGAAGATTTTCCTTTGTTCAATGCAGGTCGTGGTGCTGTTTTCAATAATGAAGGAAAGCATGAAATGGATGCTTCGATCATGAATGGAAAAGACTTGAGTGCAGGAGCTG
>CBFGYQ010000181.1:0-4779 GCA_965652995.1 uncultured bacterium | reverse complement strand
GCTAAGTGCAAAAAATCGTCTAAGTTTGAGGCGTAATTAGCAATGAAGAAAATCATTAAAAAATTTGCGCGCCAGTTACCTTTTGCGCTTACAAAGAATATTAGATATGATAAACTTACTCATGAGGTTATAAAGAAGGTGTGTACCTCCGAAACCAACTGTGTGGATGTAGGCTGCCATAAGGGTGAAATTTTAGATTTAATGATAGCAGTAGCACCAAACGGAAAGCATTATGGTTTTGAACCTATTCCAGAATTGTATGGCAATCTAAGAGAAAAATATAAAAAAGCTAATTGTACGATTTCAGATATTGCTTTAAGTAATAAATCAGGAATTATCAGTTTTAATTATGTGATGAGTAACCCTTCTTACAGTGGTATCAAGAAACGGAATTATGATAGGGCGAACGAAAAGGATATGATGATAGATGTGAGAACAGAACGTTTGGACGATATTATTAGTGAAAACTATTCCGTGGGGTTGATGAAGATTGATGTAGAGGGCGCGGAGTTGTTGGTTTTAGAAGGAGCGGAGAAAACAATTACTAGATCAAAGCCTGTCATTATTTTTGAATTTGGATTGGGTGCTTCAGATGTTTATGGGTCAGATCCTAAATCGCTTTGGAAATTTCTAACCGATAAAAATTATAATATTTCTTTGTTGGAGAATTGGCTAAATGATAAAACTGTATTCACACTCAAAGATTTGGAAGAAGAATATTATAACAAGACCAATCATTATTTTATCGCGTGGCCTGCATCGTAAATAGGGTTCCTTCGTCTCCACAAATAAACAGAGTCCCGTCTTTTTTGGCGTAAATATTTCTTAGGTGTGCGGTAGTGAACTTTTTGTATTCCATCCAGTGTTTACCGCCATCGTCTGTTGTAATCACTAATCCATTCTCACCAACAGCATACCCATGTAAAGGATCTGTAAATAAAATATCTAGTAATCTATATTTGGGTTTTGTTGCATCATTTCCATTGCGCATTTTCTCCCAATGATTTCCGCCATCAGCACTGTGAAAAATACTTCCATTGTAGCCGCAAGTCCAAAGTTCATTATTGGCAGAAACATGAATGGCTTTAAAGTTATCGTTCTTTACATCTAATAGTTTCCATGTTTTAGTGCTATCTATTGTTTTATAAACCACTCCATAGCCGCACATATATCCCACTCTTCCATCCACCATTTCTATCGCATTAAATTCATGAGGAAATGAATCTTTCTTTGTCGTATTTCCTTGTGCATCTATGTACTGCATATAGCCTTCTATGAAACTAATACCTCCAATCAATAAAAATCGATTGTCGTTAATACAAGCAATATCTTTATAATTATCAAAACCTAAGTGTTGTATTTGCCAATCTGCTCCTGCTGTTGAAGAATGTAGTACAATACCGGCAAAACAAATTGCGAAGAGTTCTGATGATGCTGTCTTTGTTATTCCATAAACACCTTTATCTGCATCAGGAAAAGAAATATGATTCCAACTCTTACCTCCATCTACAGTTCTTAAAATGGTTGCATTAAAAAAACGACTGCCACCTACTACAAAACCAATACTATCATTCAAAAACAAAATTTCATTGAATCTATCAGAATTTGTATGTGTTTCTATCTTCTTAAGACCCATTGGAGTTATCTGGTCTTTTCTACAAGAAGCCATTGAAAAAATAAGAAGTAAGAAAAATAATAATCTTGACAGAGCCATACAGTTGACGAAAATAATAAAACAAAGCAACCTCAAAAATGATCCCGTAGCAACAGAACAGGCAAATCAACAGGTTCTAAAATTCATCAAAGAAAAACTACAGTTATAAAAAATCCAACCTACTTTTTAGTCTTCGCAAGCCACTCTTCCATACGTTGCTTTTCGTTGATGGAAATGGCAGATGCGATTTTCCAATCTCCATCTTCTGTAGTACGAAGAAGATATTGATAGTCACAACTGTAGAGCAAAGTGGTGTCATTGAAATAATGCCATATCATTTTTACATTGGCGATCTGTTCTGTCCACAACCATTTGTTGCGCACTTCAGGAATAACTTGTGTAACACCGTGTTGTTTATAAAAAGAAACACCTTTTGAGAAAAACCCCTCTAATTGTGTAGCGTCCATAAAAACCGTATGATGTTCATCCGACAAAAAACTACAAGGCACATCATAGCAAAACGCTACAGATTTCGAATTGAAACTTGCCACTGCATTGGCATAACCTTCAAAAAAATCATTTATGGAAAATAAAGTATGTGTCATTGTTATTAAAGATTGGAAGGATGATTGGCAAATATAGTTTTGTTTCAGTTTGCACTAAAGATGCCTTCCATCATAAATAGCTACAAAATATTTGAAATAATAATTTTCATCATCGCAAATATTTATCTCATTTTTACCGCATGAAGTGGCAGCAACTCTATAGCTCACAACGTTCCTATAACGGTACAGGCAAGGGAAATAATAATGATATTGTTCGCACATCCTTTTTACGTGACTACGATCGTTTGATTTTTTCTTCCGCTTTTAGAAGATTGCAAAATAAAACACAAGTATTCCCATTACCGGGTGCTGTATTTGTTCACAATCGACTCACACACAGTTTGGAAGTAGCATCAGTGGGTAGGTCGTTGGGGAAATCTGTAGGCGAAGCAATAGCAACCAAGTATAAAGAAGATGAGGTGTTTACTGAGTTTTATAAACATGAATTGCAATCAGTAATAGCTGCTGCTTGTCTGGCACATGATATTGGCAATCCGCCGTTTGGACATTCCGGAGAAGAAGCCATTAGAACCTTCTTTGAAGAATTGGATGGTGAGAAGCGAGAGATACTTACAGACACGCTTTCAGAAAATGAACTAAAGGATTTCGAATATTTTGAAGGAAATGCCAATGCATTTAGACTTGTCACACATCCTTTCAATGAATCTGAAAGCAGCTACAAACTTACTTTTACAACACTTGCATCAATCATCAAATACCCTTGTTCATCCACTGAAGGCTTCAACAAAGACACCGGATTAATAGCAACAAAGAAATCAGGATTTTTCAATAGTGAGATAGGAAAGTATCTACAATTAGCAGATACCTTTCACATTCCTAAACATGAAGATTATGAATTGGTTTATGCGCGTCATCCATTTGTATTTCTTACAGAAGCCGCAGATGATGTTTGCTATCGTGTGATGGATCTTGAAGACGCACATCGATTGAATATCATTTCCACCAAAACATTTAAAGAACTTTTTCTTCCATTTTTTGAAATGGAGAAAGATTACGATGGCATTGATTATGTGATAAAAAAACTGGATACAATAAACGACGACAATCAGAAAGTACAATTCATAAGAGCTAAGTGGATAGGATTGATGGTGCAGAAAATATCTAATGCTTTCATGGCAAATGAAGAAGCGTTATTGAAAGGAGACTTACAAGTAGACATGTTAAAATGTTTGGGCGAAAGAGAACGAGAACTCATTTCCATCATCAATAAATTTTCGGTGGAACATGTGTATAATTCACGTTCTGTTTTGGAAATAGAAAGTGCAGGTTTTAATGTGATTGGCGGTCTTTTGAAAGAGTTTGTTCATGCAGTAGTATATCCAAAAGAAAAAAGATCGGAGAAACTATTGTTATTAATACCAAAACAATTTTCTACCAATACTGACCCAAAAAAATTATACAACAACGTTCAGTCGGTCGTAGATTATATTTCGGGCATGACTGATTTATATGCTTTAGATCTTTACCGTAAAATAACAGGTATTTCTATTCCTGAAATAAGATAATCTTACTTAATTGTATGCATCCAAAAGAATTAAGAATAAGTGATTTTACCTATGACCTTCCTGAAAAAAAGATCGCTCAAAAACCTTTGCAGGAACGCGATGCGTCCAAATTGCTGATCTATAAAAATGGAACTATCAGTGAAGATATCTATCGCAACCTGGCATCTCATATTCCAACAGATTCACTAATTGTTTTTAATCAAACGAAAGTGATTCATGCACGACTCATTTTCCAAAAAACAACAGGTGGTATCATTGAAATTTTTTGTTTAGAACCTCACTCATCTTATCCTGACATCACGACTGCAATGGTGCAAAAAAAATCGGTGCTTTGGAAATGTATGGTGGGCGGTGCTTCTAAATGGAAGGACGGAATAGTTCTCGAAAAGATAATTGGCAGCAACACATTATCAGCGCAAATAGAAGAAAGAAATACAGATGGCTTTGTGATTCAACTAAGTTGGGATAATGAAGAAATGAGTTTTGCGGAAGTGTTGAATCTGTATGGTGCTGTTCCTTTACCACCTTACATGAATAGAAATGCTGAAGAAGATGATGGCTTAAGATACCAAACCATATTTGCAAAAGAAGAAGGAAGCGTTGCCGCACCAACTGCCGGATTGCATTTCACGAATGAAATTCTTGATAGCCTTGTAGACAAAAACATTGCAACGCAATCTGTAACGCTTCATGTAGGAGCGGGGACGTTTCAACCTGTGAAAACGGAACTAATTAACGACCACCAAATGCATGCTGAATGGATAGAAGTGTCGTTAGAAACTATTGAACAACTTATTGCATCTACAGAAAAAAATATCATTGCTGTAGGCACTACTTCACTGCGCACCATTGAGTCTTTGTATTGGATAGGCGTGAAATTATTAAATGGAATATTGCCCGACTTCAAGCACATAGCCGTAACACAATGGGAGCCATATGAATTAAGCTCCTTGAGCTTGTCGAAAGGAAAGAGTGTTGATACACAACACGCGCT
>CBFGYQ010000180.1:0-4794 GCA_965652995.1 uncultured bacterium | reverse complement strand
GCGATGAAAAACATGTATTGGAAAGTGTTGTTGGAGAATATGTGTTTGCATCAAGGCAACACTATATTAAAGTGCAATTGCCAACTACATATCGCCACTTGCTTCAGAAAGGAATAAGAAATGATTATAGTATGGGATATCCGTCAGCCTTAGGTTTTCGCGCAGGTACGGGTAGAAGTTTTAATTGGTATGATTTGATGCAGGAAGAGAAGACCAAACTTCGTATTCATCCGTTTTGTTTTATGGATAGTACTGCACACTTTGCATTGAACTTATCTGTTGAGGAGGCTTTTGCAGCACTTGTGCGTATGAAAGAGACTTTACAAAAAACAGGAAGTACACTCATCACAGTATTTCACAACTTTTCTTTGGGAAATGATGAAAACTGGAAAGGGTGGAGAGATGCCTATAATTTATTTTTACGTGACTTGAATGAATAGTTATTTCTAATAGCTTGCAACTTACAGAGATCGTATGAAGCATGTTTCATTGATAGTTTTATTTTGTTTGGTAGTTAGTCAACTGACGGCGCAAAATCTTACATTACTGAAGAATGGAAGGTCTGATTATAAAATAGTCATTTCATCAAAAGCTAATGCAATTGAGGTTCGTGCAGCAACAGAATTCCAAAAGTATTTTCATAAAATATCTGGACTGACTTTACCTATGGTTAATGATGCAACACCCGTAAGTTCTAAGGAGATTGTGATAGGAAATACAAAACGCATACGACAACAAAATGCTAGATTACACGAAGATGGAATAGTTATTAAATCTATTGGCGAAAAGCTGCTCCTGACTGGAGGTTCAAGGAAAGGTGTACTGTACAGTGTTTATACTTTTTTAGAAGATTATTTGGGCTGTAAAAGACTTGCTTACGATGTAGAAAAAATTGAACCAGTCTCTACCATTCTATTGAAACCGATAAACATAATTCAGAATCCTTCTTTCGATTTTCGAACTACTTATTTTCTAGAAGCATCAGACACAAATTATTGCAATCAAAATAAGATCAATTTCTTTTTTGAAGGGTATAATCCACAGCATGTTCACTCGTTTAGTCAACTACTTCCTCCATCCGAATATTTTCATCAACACGCTGAGTACTTTGCATTGATTGATGGTAAAAGAAAGGAGACACAACCTTGTTTGTCTAATCCGAACGTGTATAAAATAGTGCTTGCCAATCTGAAGAAGCAAATGGATGCCTACCCTCATATAAAGATCTGGTCGGTGAGCCAAAATGATGGATACGATTACTGCCATTGTAATTTATGTGAGGCGGTGTATAAAAAAGAAGGCGGTTACATGGGCATGTTATTACCGTTTGTAAATAGGATGGCAAAACAGTTTCCCGATAAAACAATCAGTACGCTTGCTTTTTTGTTTTCTGATGAACCGCCCAAACGTATTAAACCCGAGAAAAATGTAGAGATCGTTTATTGTACATGGAATTGTACGCGTGAAGAACCAATTGGAATATCCAACGAAGAAAGAGCAAAAACAATCCGCAGACAATTAGTCGCATGGAGAAAGTTGACACCTGACATTATGGTTTGGGATTATACAGTAGCATTTTCACACTCTTTGTGTCCTTACCCTAACCTATACACGCTAAAACCCAATATGAAGTTTCTAAAATCCAACAAGATTAATAGAACTTTCCAACAGGGTATAGGATATATAAGATCCGAATTTTCGGAGTTAAGGGCTTACTTGCTTTCTAAGCTAATGTGGGATGTAAATGCAGATGATAGAGCAATTATAGAACAATTCTTGAAAGATTATTATGGACCGGCAGCTCCTTTCCTTTCTCAATACTTAGCTGCTTTGCATAATGCTTCTAAGCATGATAAAAAAACTTTGAGGATGGATATGGATCCGTTCAGCTTTAGTAATGATTATCTGAATACGACTAATAGAGCCTACTATAGAAGTCTTTTTGATAAAGCCTTAGCAGTTACTAAAAATACCGTTTATTACAAACGAGTAATGAAGGAAAAATTAGCATTAGACTATGCTGATATAGGTATTGAAGCAGGTACACCTTCAGTTACTAAGAACAGCTATTGGAAACAAGTTGATCGTTTTGTACATGAAACTACAGAAAGCGAAATAGATGCACTCAATGAATGGAGATTATCTCCAAATCAGTTTGCAGAACAGACAAAAAAGATTTGGACAGAAAGAAATAAGAAGTAGGATTAATTTATTCCTTTAGTTACTGCATCTTTAGAAATCTTTTTTACTAACCCTTGTAGTACAGAACCTGGTCCAACTTCTGTAAAATCTGTAGCACCATTCTCCACCATTTTCTTAATGGTTTGTGTCCATTTTACAGGTGAGGTAAGTTGGTTTATTAAGTTTTGCTTTATCATGCCCGGATCGATGTATGGATGTGCATCTACATTTTGATAAATAGGACAAGTAGGGTTGTTGAAATGTGTATTCATGATGGCTTCTTGCAACTCATCTTTTGCTGATGCCATAAGTGGAGAGTGGAAAGCACCACCAACAGGCAGCACCAATGCTCTTTTTGCACCTGCTGCCTTTAAAGCTTCGCATGCTTCATTAATCCCTTCGATGCTACCACTTATTACTAACTGTCCCGGACTATTATAGTTTGCAGGGACCACAACATCATCGGGTATTTTACTCAGCACTTCTTCAATAACAGCATCATCCAAACCTAATACAGCAGCCATTGTTGATGGGTTTTTCTCACAAGCTTTTTGCATAGCTTCGGCACGTTTAGAAACTAATTTCAAACCATCTTCAAAAGACAAAACTTTATTTGCAACTAATGCAGAAAATTCTCCTAAAGAATGACCTGCAACCATATCAGGTATTAGATCTTCCCCTGTTTCAAAAAGTACAACTGAATGAAGGAAAATTGCAGGTTGTGTAACTTTTGTTTGTTTCAAATCTTCATCTGTGCCGCCAAACATCACATCCGTAATCTTGAAGCCAAGTATATCATTCGCTTTGTCAAAATACTCTTTGGCGTTAGGATTGCTTTCGTAAAGAGCTTTACCCATTCCTGAAAACTGTGAGCCTTGACCAGGGAAAATATATGCATGCTTCATTGTTAACGAATTTATTTTGAAGGGCTAAAATAATTCCTCTGGGGCAATCGGGCAATTTATTTTGCCTTAAGTAATAATTTTGAGGTATGGAATGGAAAACATTGGATAACGAAGAGCAGCTAAATGTAATTATAGAACAAAGCAATTCTTCACCGGTTATCATTTTCAAACACAGTACAAGATGTTCTATAAGTGCAATGGCAAAATCAAGATTAGATAAAGAGCAAACTCCTGAAAATATAACCTTCTACTATCTTGATCTTATTGCCTACAGATCACTTTCTAATAAAATAGCGGATGTGTTTAGTGTTGTTCACGAATCACCACAGGTATTGCTTATAAAGAATGGAGAATGCGTTTATGAAGAAAGTCATAATGGCATAACTATGGACGAAATTATTGAACAAGCGAATGCTAAATAGTTTTTCCTTTCCATCTTCCCGTTCGTAAATATCCATAAGAAATGACGAGTAGTGATGTCCAGTAAACAAACTCCGAGCCCCAAGCCCAATGCAATGGTAAGCGCATACGTTCGATTACAATATAGCAATACACTAGGTAGACGAACACGCAAGTAATTTCAATAGTAAGATTGATAAGTGTATTGCCAGTACCTACAACGCCATTGAAAACCACTGTGGCAAGTGATGTGATAAGTGTGGCTACGACAATAATTCGAAGACTTGGTTTTGCCAGTTCTATCAAACTGCTATCATTGCGATACAGCATCAGAAACTCTTCAGAAAATAATAAGAGTAAACCACAGAGTATTGTCACATATATGAAGCTCAGTTTGGCTACTCTCCCTATCAATGGCATTACTTCTTTTTGTTTGCCTTCGCCCAGTTTGTGGCTCACCAATGTATTGCAGGTGGTAGCCAATGCCCACGTTCCTATGCTTACAATTCCAAAAATGCTTCTTAGTATTTGAGAGGCTGCGAGTTCTCTATTTCCCAAGTGCTCTACAAAAATGAAAAATACTTGCCAACCGCCGATACTAAATAGAAATTGAACGATCAATGGAGCGGCAACTGTGAGCGATTTTTTGGAAAGCTCAAGATCAAATTGTAAAAATTGAAGTATCGGATATTCTCTTGAAAACTTATGGAAGTAGAATAAAATCGCCATAGTTGCTAGACCAACAAATTCGCCAATAATAGAGGCAATAGCCGATCCTTTTAAACCCCATTCAGGAAAACCATTATTCCCAAAAATCAGTAAGTAGTCAAATATGATCGTGACAAGAGTAGCAGTGATAGAGCCGTATATGAGAAATCTTGATTTCTGAATAGCTATGAAAAAAGAATTAAGTAATTGTGTGAGCATCAAAAAAGGTAACCCCCAAAGTCGTATAAAAAGGAAATTGATGCTGATAGTTATATTCTCAGAATCAGAAAGTGTAAAACCGAAAATGATGGGAGCTAACCATAGGGATAAAAGCATTAATACCAACGAAAAAAAAACGGACAACATCAATCCATTTACGAAAGTCTGTGCTAATTGCTCCTTTCTGTTTTCACCGGCACGCCGCGCCATTAGTATCTGCACGCCAATACTTAAGCCGTAGCCTACCATAGAAAGTATCAGGTAATAAATACCGGCAATACCGTTTACTCCAAGTTCTCTTTCACCCAGCCTTCCTAAGAAGGCCGTGTTGGTCAAAAAATTGATTTGAGGTATAGCAATGGCAAGGGATATGGGCAATGCC
>CBFGYQ010000179.1:0-4816 GCA_965652995.1 uncultured bacterium | reverse complement strand
GAAATGGATTGTGGCGCGTGTCAACGGAATACTATTAACCTATAAACATATCAACGTCTCAACTTTTTACTATTCCTTTGCACCATGCCATTACGAAAAGGAACTAAAGCACCTGATTTTTCACTGCCCGACCAAAATGGAGATGTGCTTTCTTTGAATGATTATAAAGGAAAGAAACTCGCCATTTTCTTTTATCCGCAAGATAATACGCCTACCTGTACAGAACAGGCTTGCAACTTGAGGGATAATATTTTCATATTGAAAAAAAAAGGTGTTAATGTGTTGGGTGTAAGTATGGATAGTGTGAAGAAGCACAAGAATTTTGAAACGAAGTTTTCATTACCATTTTCGTTATTGGCAGATGTGGATGGAAAAATGATAAAAGCGTATAAGGTTTGGGGAGAGAAGACGACGTTTGGAAGAACTTACATGGGAATCCTACGCACAACTTACTTAATAAATGAAGAGGGGAAAATTGCACATGTCATAAGTAAGGTGAAAGCAAAAGACCACGCGCAGCAGATAGTTGAAGCATTGGAAGACATAAATCCTATTAAAAAATAATCTGCCGAACGCAGTGGTTTATGAAGAAAGTAATCCAAATCCTACGCACTTATTTCAAGGAACATTTCAGACTGAATTATTTCATCATTATTGTATTGTTTACAACTGCGTTGATAGGCATTGAATACACGTATGATATTGAGCGCAATTACATCGATTTTGAGTTTAACTCAACAAAACGATTGGTGCGATACTTAATGATGTACAGTATTGCGTTTGGTGGTGCGTATCTCTTGTATGTTTTTAGTAAGCAAGAAAAAAAGTTGTTGAGGTCTTGGAAGTTGTGGGCAATGATATTTTTTGGAGTTGCACTATTCTCTGTGCGTACATGGTTTTATCAGTACAATATTTTTACACAGAAGTTGCCGATAGAATACCAGACAGTTGCTAATAAATACATTATCAACTTGCAAGGATTGCTATTCATATTTATTCCTGTAACCATCTATTGGTTTTTTGCAGATAGAAAGAAAGAGCCGCTTTACGGTTTTAAGACGAAAGATGTTTTACTAAAGCCTTACTTCATCTTGCTATTAATGATGTTGCCGCCAATCATTTGGGCAGCCACACAGCCATCTTTCCTAGAGATGTATCCTCGTGTATTTCATTTAGGTCTTCCCGAAAAAGCAGAATACAGAACATTGCTTTCTATCATTTATGAGATTTGCTATTCTGTAGATTTTATTACAACAGAGTTTTTCTTTCGTGGTTTTTTAATCATGGCTTTTGCGAGATATGCAGGTGCGCAAGCTATTTTGCCCATGTGTGTTTTTTATGTTACTATTCATTTTGGGAAGCCGCTTGGAGAAACTATCAGTTCATTCTTTGGTGGTTGGTTGTTAGGGATTCTTGCTTATGAAACACGTTCTATCTATGGCGGTATCATTGTGCATTTGGGTATCGCTTTAATGATGGAAGTAGTGGCATACATTGCAACTGTGATGTAGTTTTTTTTATCCGTGCTATTGGGTAGATGAAAATACGCGTATCGGTGTATAGGTAGCCTTTCATAATTGATAAACATTTGTGTAAACAAAAAAATCATCAGTTATGAAAAAGACTCTATTCTTCTTAGCGATGCTTTGCTCGCTAAATTTTCTTTCGAGGGCAAATAACATATCTGTAACCAACGTGAGCATTACAGGTAACACTGCCACCTTTACCCTTTCTTGGGAAAACAGTTGGAATACTACGAACAACATCAATCCGCTTTATCCAAACAACTATGATGGCGTTTGGTTGTTTATGAAGTATCAAAACAACATCGATAACCTTTGGAAGCATGCTAAACTTAGCTCTGTAAGTGGTGATCACTCTGTAACCGGTGGTGGTGCTACACTACAAGTAGAAGCAGTGAGTGATAGTATGGGTGTTTTCATTCGTCGCAGCAATGCCGGTGCAGGAAATATTTCTAATGCAACTGTTACATTGGCGATGGGTCCACAAATTGGTACAGGTGTTTTCAATTTTAAAGTTTTTGGTATTGAAATGGTGAACATTCCTACTGATACTTTTCAATTAGGGGATGGAAACAGCAGTGGCTCGTCGTATATACTTCCACAAACAGTTACTCTAACTAAAGAAAATGCTAACCAATCTTCCGGTACTTTCTTTACAGGCTCTCCATTAGTTCCAGCAGCTTTCCCATTAGGCTACAATGCTTTTTGGTCGTCAAAATATGAAGTGACCACGGAGCAGTGGGTTGATTTTTTAAATACACTCACTTACGATCAGCAAGACACGCGCACCAACGTTGCTCCAAACTCTGCCACAGGTACAAATGTATATGGTGCTACATACGTTGCACAAAGCGCAGTAGAAATAGATACTCCTGGACTTAACAATACAGACCCAGCTGTATATGGTTGTGATTTTACAGATGACAATGCATTCAATCAAAATAATGATGGACAGAATATACCGATGATGGGTATCAGTCATGGCGATTTTCTCGCTTATCTTGATTGGGCTGGTTTAAGACCAATTACCGAAACAGAGTATGAAAAAATTTGCAGAGGCAATCGCCCAAGAGTGCAAAATGAATACGCCTGGGGTAGTAGTAATGCTGCTGCGTATAATCGTGTGCAACATGTTTCTAATGGTGGTACATCTACCGAAGCTCTAACGCCCACCGTGGTTAATGGTCGACTAATAACAAATGCCGTGAACGTACTTGGAATTAACGGTGGTTTGGGACCAGTTCGTGCAGGTGCATTTGCAACCGGTACAACAGGTCGTGAGTCGAGTGGTGCAGGGTTTTATGGTAATATGGAATTGAGCGGTAATCAAATTGAACTTTGTATACGTTTGGATGCTTTAGGTGTTCAGTTTAATGGTACTCATGGTGACGGTACACTTAGCACTTTAGGCGAAGCCAATACAGCAACATGGCCCACTGCTACTAGTACCACAGGTATAGAAGAAAGAGGTGGAGAATGGTATAATACAACAACGAGCTGTCGTACATCTCTTCGAGGAGGAGCAGCCGTTGCTACAAGAAGTACGCAATATTCTGGACGCGGTGCAAGAACGCAATAGTCTATTTCATTTCTTAACCTTTAAAGACGTTTTGTTATGAAAAGATATTTAATAACAGCAATTCTGCTTTTTACTATATGGGTAGGAGCAAAAGCCCAAACAGATGACCCCTATCATGGAGGATCAGCCGACGGGCATAGTATGTCGGAGCTAATCAATTTGTATTTCTCTACACCTACCAGCTTTCAGCCATACAACGGTGGTAATGGCGATGGATATGATGGAGACGAAATGCTCAATCTATATTTTAATGGTCCCATAGCTTTTCAACCGTATCACGGTGGTGATGGTGATGGTTACGATGGTGATGAAATGCTCAATCTCTATTTTGATAATCCAGTTGCTTTTCAACCATTCAAAGGAGGTAACGGTGATGGATATGATATGGATGAACCATTTACCAATCAACAACTACCATTTCCTATTCAGTTTACTGCCTACTTAGGTGGTGCAAGTGATGGATGGACGGGCTATCTGATTCCTAACGTTGCGATACTTCCTATAACGCTGCTTTCGTTTGAAGGGAAAAGTACAGATAAAGGGAATTTGTTAGAATGGAAAGTTGCTATGGAAAAAGACATTAATGGATATGACTTACAGAAAAGTGCTGATGGCAAAAACTATAATAAGATTCATTCTGTTGCTGTAAAAGGAAATTCAAGTAGCGAAAAAAATTACGATCATTTGGACGAGAATCCATTCTCTGGTGCTAACTACTATAGATTGGAAATTCATGAATTGAGTGGTGAAAATTCCTACAGCAACGTGGTACTGTTGATCACTGAAAAAGGTGAACAGTCTTTAGTGCTTTATCCTAATCCTGCGAATGACATCATCATGGTGCAATATCAATTGAAACAAGAAGCGATGATGCGAATTACCGATTTGAAAGGAAGTATTGTTATGGATAAGCATCTTAAGGCGGGAACAAACACTATAAGTGTTCCGGTAAGTGCTTTGGCACAAGGAATGTATCTCATGCAAGTTTCTTCCGGAAACAATTTTAATAAATCAATACGCTTCGTAAAACAATGATTTAATGAAGAATGTGTAATTGGTGAATTAATGGCCGGGCTATTCTTAGCCTGGCTCTTTAATTATTATTCTTAGCCTTATTATATAAATAATTCACTAGCAATTTTATCCGCCAATAATTTTCCTTTCCGTGTAAGAAATAGTTTGTTGTCTTCTGAAATTATTAAATCTCTTTCTTGAAACTCGGAGCTTTGTTTGAGAATTTCTGTAGCATAATCACTACCCAAGTCAGCACTGATTTTTTGCAGATCACAACCCCATTGTGTACGAAGTGAAGTCATGATATATTCATTCAATTGATCTTTTTCAGAAAGTGTTTCTTCTTCGAAAGAAATTTTATTTTCAGTTAGTAATGCTTTAGTATAGATCGCATTGTTCGAAATATTCCATCTGCGTTTTCTTCCAGAAAAAGAATGTGCAGATGGGCCGATACCAAGATACTTTTCACCACGCCAATAGTTTGTGTTGTGTACTGCATAACATCCACTTTTCGCGAGGTTAGAAATTTCATAGTGTTCATATCCCATATTCTCGGCTTCTTCCATCAACAGTTCAAACTGTGCGGCTGCTTTGTCATTGTCCAGAGGTGCTATTTTCTTTTTTTGAATATTGTTATGCAATAGTGTACCTTCTTCGACCGTTAAGGCATAGGCAGAAAAATGTGGAATGTCAAGCTCTT
>CBFGYQ010000178.1:0-4828 GCA_965652995.1 uncultured bacterium | reverse complement strand
CCACTTGCTCCGGCTATAAATACTTTCATAAAAAAATTTGGACAAATATAGTTGTTGACTAGCAAGTAGAGAATATGAAGGGTCAAGATAGGAGATGTATTTAATTGAGGTGGCAACTAACAACTAACTACTAATAAACTTTCTGCTAACTTCGCACTCTCAAATTTTATCATGGGTATTTTTGATAAACTATTCAAACGGAATAAAGAACAAGAAGTACAGAAAGAGGCTTTAGATCAAGGACTGCAAAAAACAAAAGACAGTTTTTTTTCTAAGATCACCAAAGCCATTGCAGGAAAAGACACTGTGGACGAAGAGGTGTTGGATGAATTGGAAAATGCATTAGTAGCCGCTGATGTGGGCATAGATACAACTGTTGCAATAATAAAAAGAATTGAAGAGCGTGTAGCTAAGGACAAATACATAGGCACCTCACAGCTCAATAATATTTTGCAAGAAGAAATCATGGCGATGCTCACAGATGCATCTTCTAATGAGTTCATGAATTTTGAAATTCCTGAAGGGAAAAAACCTTATGTACTGTTGGTAGTCGGTGTGAATGGCGTAGGCAAAACCACGACCATTGGTAAACTAGCACACAATTTTAAGAAGAACGGCAAGTCTGTTATTTTAGGTGCTGCAGATACGTTTCGTGCTGCTGCTGTAGATCAACTCACTATTTGGAGTGATAGAGTAGGAGTGCCTATTGTGAAGAAGGAAATGGGAAGTGATCCAAGTTCTGTAGCATTTGATTCTGTAGCAAGCGGTATAGCTCGCGAAGCAGATATTGTGATTATTGACACTGCCGGTCGTTTACATAACAAAGCCCACTTAATGGATGAGTTAGGAAAAATTCGTCGTGTGATTGGGAAAAAAATGCCAGATGCTCCACACGAAGTACTATTAGTTTTAGATGGAAGCACCGGACAAAATGCCGTAGAACAGGCAAAGCATTTCACAGCAGCAACAGATGTTACGGCTATAGCTGTCACAAAGCTAGACGGTACTGCGAAAGGTGGAGTAGTGCTTGCTATTGCCAATCAGTTTAAGATACCGGTAAAGTATATTGGAGTAGGGGAGAAGATGGAAGACCTACAAATATTTAATAAGTACGAGTTTGTAGATAGTTTGTTCAGTTTGAAGAAAACAGAATAATAAACAGAATACTTATTCCGTTTAGGATACAAATGTTTCACTCATGAAAGGAGTACTATCTAAGTCCAACATCATAGCGTTTATTGTAAGCATCATAGTTGTTCAGTATTTGGCTTTTATAGATGAAGGTTATTATGATTTTAGATGGATGAAAGATGGAATGAATTGGTTTGTCACTATTCTCTATACAAGTATCTTATTTCTGCTTCTTTGGCTAGTCATAGCTGTTGTGAAAGATTTGCACCGTAGACTAAAGCCAAAACATGGATGATGGTGCTAACTCCATTGTCATTTTTTTCAAACAATACCAACGTTTTGCAACTACATAACGTCTAACATAATAACAACGAAAAAAGCACCCTTTTCTAAGAATGCTTTCAGTTCAATTTTTGTAATGGGTAATCAACTTTGATTAAGAAGTCCGGTCTCTACCGGATTTTTCTTTTTTAAACTGTCATTAAAGTTAATGAAATAATTTATAAATCAAATCTTTCCTTCTTTTTCCATTTTGCTCATATCGCGGGCTTTTTGCAAGAACTCCGAAGCGAATATAAATTCGTTGAGACTTTCATCATCACTGTAGATAATTTCTTTATTGCTGCCTTCCCATTTCTTTTTTCCTTTGTGCATATATACAATGTGATCGCCACTTTCCATTACTGTATTCATGTCGTGTGTATTTATCACGGTCGTCATTTTATACTCTTCAGTAAGGTCTTTTATGAGTTTATCTATCACCAACGATGTTTGAGGATCAAGTCCCGAATTGGGTTCATCACAAAAAAGATATTTGGGATTTAGCACCAAAGCTCTAGCAAGTGCAACGCGTTTTTTCATACCACCACTTATCTCCGATGGAAATTTTTTATTAGATCCTTCAAGATTAACTCTTGCAAGTACTTCATTAACTCGATCTACTTTTTCCTTATGACTCTTGTTGGTGAACATGTCTAATGGAAACTTTACATTACGTTCCACGCTCATACTATCAAACAATGCAGAACCCTGAAAGAGCATCCCTATTTCTTGTCTTATTTCTTTTAGGTCTTGCTCCTCCATCTTCATAATGTCTTTCCCTTCATAAAGAATTTGTCCTTCGTCAGGTTTCATTAACCCTACCATGCACTTCATGAAAACTGTCTTGCCACTACCGCTGGTGCCTATTATAAGGTTGGTTTTACCAGGCTCCATAGTAGCTGACACATCGTCTAGCACTACTTTATCTCCAAAACTTTTTCTTATGTTCTTGACTTCAATCATACCTAAAAGTAAATAGGGAACGGTGATTTTTCAAATAGAAATAAAACTATGCCTTCTGAAGAAATTCAGTGAATTCTGTATCAATAATAATTAATGGATTGGTGGAGGCGGTCCACCTCCGTGCATTCTGCCTTCACGGTTTCTATCACCGCGATCTATTTGCTTTTCCATCTCTGCTTCGCTTACTTTCTTACCTCCGAATCTACGCAAAGTGTAAGTGACGTTGAGCATGAAGTACCGTTGCAATGCATTGGTGTAACTGTCCTCAATATAGGTTTCTGTTACAGTACGCGAAATGGCTCTGTTTTGGTTGAGAATATCATACACATTCATACGTACATCAAGCGACTTGTCTTTGAAAAATTTATACCCTAAACCTGCATTCCATAATACATAATTCTGATTAAAACCCTCTGACAAACCATTGTATAATTGATGATTAACACTTGTGTTGAAAATCACTCCATTCAAAAAAATCCAATTCAGTTTAGCGGATGTAGTTTGGCTGTAATAGTTGTTGTCAGATTGAGTGTTAATCGTGTTTTTTACAATGTTATAATTGCCGCTATAAGCCAATGTAAAGTCTAAGTTTTCGCTAATGTTACTACTTAGTACCACCCCGCCATTGAATGCATAGTTGTTTGCGTAGTTGATGTTTGTATTGATGAAACCAGGAATATGGTTGTAATTAAATCCTGCATTAAGATTTAAGTTGGTTTTTACTTGTTTTAAAGGCATACCAAAAGAAAGAAAACTTCGTAGGCTATAGTACCCGTCAAGGTTTACGGGTCTTGTAAGTTGTCCGCCGGCAGGTATCAAAATGCCTTCAACAATTGTAGAGTCGCGTGTAGGAATTATCGTTTGGTTCGCAATATAATTATTGGTCATCGTCCCGAAAAGCATAGCGTGGAAGCTAGTTGCAGCTGTGGAGTTTGTGCTTCCATAACGCATTATCAACCTGTGCTGATAGCTTTGTTTCAAATAAGGATTACCTGTTTTTAGTAGCAAAGGGTTGGAGTTGTCAATCACATTTTGCAGCTGTGAAATACTTGGTACGTCTGTACTTGTGCGATACATAATGCGCATATTCTTTGTTTTGCTAAATCTATAATTGAACCATGCATTGGGTAAGATGTTTGAAAACGTTTTTTGCAATGTGAAACTGTAAGGGAAAATCTGAAAACCATCAAGTGTGGCGTGCTGGTAATCACTGCCTAATGAAAATCGTATCTTTTCATTATTGTATCTGTAACTCAAGCCTCCACGTTGTGTGATGTAAGTGTTTTCGTAATCGTTGGAGAGCAGTGTGTCCACGTTTATATATTCACCTCCATTGTCTTTATCGTTTGTGTATTTGTCGGATTGGTTTTTAGAGTAAGAAGGAGAATAACTTACCATCAATTGAGAATTGTTGTTGATGGGTTCTGTATAACTCAAATTTCCTGAAAGAGTATAACCACTACTAGATAGATCATAACGCTGATCTAAAGCGGTAGTATCGCTGCCAACAAATTCATTGGAAGAAAGTAAGCTGCCATCACCGGTTCTGTTATTAAACTGTGTATTCAAATGAACAGATATAGTTCTTCCCTTCTTTGCGAATTTGTGCCGATAAACAAAGTTATTACCAAAATTGAGTCCGATATTATTTGATGTACTGTTGTTTTTCGTTG
This sequence comes from uncultured bacterium, assembly GCA_965652995.1. Classification (GTDB taxonomy): domain Bacteria; phylum Bacteroidota; class Bacteroidia; order Chitinophagales; family Chitinophagaceae; genus JAFIGV01. The sequence continues at coordinate 740 of CBFGYQ010000178.1, read as the reverse complement.
CACTTACAAGACTGCTATCTTGCAGTTTACTTATCCCCGATAATGTTCTTGAGTATTGATTGTCCTGAAAACTAATTCTTGGAGTAATGATGAAAGTGTTGTTAGAATCCATCTCATATTCCACTCTTAAGTTCGCTCTGTGATTCGTGTTTTTTGAGTTGGTAAAGCTTTGTTCTTTATAAATGATGGTGCTGTCATTTGTAGAAAAATAATTGCGTGTAAGGTCGGTAATGTTATCATTATCAGTATTGTTATAAAAATAACTTCCTGAAATTTTCAACTTATCTCCCCACTCATTACTATAGTTGATACCTACAGAATTTGTTGTAGTGATACCGCCTTGTTGCCCCACAAGAAAATTGCCTACATCATTGCCTCTAGGGCCTCTTCCACGGCTGCCTCCTCTGTTGCTTCCAGAAGAACTACTCATCACTCCCGTAAGGTCATCTGCATCAAAATTTTGTTGATTGACGTTGTTGGTCAAAGCCATAATAGAGAGCCTTGAGTCTCCTTTGAAATGATTGAAATTGCCACCACCCATGTAAAGCAACGGATTGAAATTTCCATCTTTCGCACCAATACCACCATATATTTTCCCAAATTGTCCGGTGTTTTTTCCTGGCTTTGTTATGATGTTGATGGTCTTTTGAGAATTGCCATCGTCAAATCCTGTGAGTTGAGATTGGTCGCTAAGTTTGTCGAATACTTGTATTTTATCGATCACTTCCGCTGGTAAGTTT
>CBFGYQ010000177.1:0-4909 GCA_965652995.1 uncultured bacterium | reverse complement strand
CAGCTCCATTTTGCACATATTGGCGATAGCAGACTTTATCAGTTAAGAGATGGGAAACTTGTTCAACTAACTAAAGATCATACTCTAGTAAATGAAATGTATGAGAAAGGAGAAATCACAAAGGCAGAAAGAGATGTACACAGCATGAAAAATGTATTGATGCAAGCATTAGGCACTACAGCTATCATCGATCCGCAAACCTCAAATACTCCAATTGAAATTCAATTAAACGACAAATACTTGCTTTGTTCAGATGGCATATACGATGTCTTTAGCGATGGGCAACTAAATGACTTATTGAATATGCAAGACACCTCACTTACCATGGAATGTATAAAATGTTTAGCTACTGACCGACGTGCTTCTGATAATTTTTCAGCAATAATTATTTCTTTTTCTGATGACTTTTTGCCCACTACTCCTATTACTAAAGAACAAAACATTATGTCATGAACGCACAGGGGAGTCAATACGAAATAGTACAAAAATTAGGAGAAGGTGGCATGGGTACTGTTTATCTCGCTAATGATGTAATGCTGGATCGCCAAGTGGCTATAAAACAACTCAATAAAACTTCTGATAATGTAGATGAAAACTTAGGAGACCGATTTCAGCAAGAAGCGCTTGCCCTCGCAAAACTAAACCACCCTAATATCACACACCTCTACTCCTTCATCCCTAAACAAGATACTTACTGGATGGTGATGGAATTTGTGGAAGGGAAAACATTGGAAAGCTGGTTGCATATTCATAATAAAATCACACATCCACTTGCTGCTAGTATAGCTGTGCAAATGCTGGACGGGTTACATCATGCACACAAAAAAGGAATAGTACACCGAGATATCAAGCCGGCTAATATCATGATAAATGAAGATGGGGAAGTAAAAATCATGGACTTCGGCATTGCGCGTATGAAAAATACACAACGTGTAACGAGGCATGGAAAATCTGTAGGAACGCTGGAGTATATGTCGCCGGAGCAAATACAAGGGCAGGAAGGTGATGAACGTACAGATATTTATGCCGTGGGAAATATCATGTATGAACTGCTGTGCGGTCTGCCACCATTTCAGAGTGATACCGACTACCAACTGATGAAGGACAAATTGGAAAAAGATCCTCAGCCGGTCATCTCATTTAATGCTGCCGTACCTCTTGCATTGCAAAAAGTTATCTTCAAAGCACTGGAAAGAAAACCCGAAAGACGTTTTCAGAATGCACATGAGTTCAAACAAGCTATAGAAAAATGTATGACGGGATTGTTACTTTCTCAGTCAGAACTTACACAAGTACTTAAAGCATCACAAGAGTTTACAACACCTCGTAAAAGCTCTGAACCTGTAAGTATCAACACCCTGCTTTCCAGAGCAAAAAACATTTCAGGAAATATCAAAGTACCTGATATGAAGAAAGTAAATAAACCTGTTGTATTACTCGCAGCTTCAGTTCTATTATGTGCTATTTTATTGATCTGGAACGCAGCAGGTTCAGATAGTACTGAAGCAGATAATACTCAAGAACAATCTATGTCTTTGGTGGAAGACATACCACAAGAAAACGAATTAACCCAAACAGTGGCCACAAACGGATCATTGCTTAATGAAACGCCTGCCGAACTGTACGATAAAATTCAGAATCAAAACAATGGTACTAACATTAAACAAAATACCACTGAAAAAAAAACACAGCCTTCCTCCAACAATCAAAAAAAAACACAATCCGCTAAAAAAGATGTTGTAGTAGATGATGACGAAATTGAAGAAACACGATATTCATCTGCACGAAATACTAGATCTACTACCCAACCTGTAGATGTACCTGCAGGAAAAAACATTAGGGTGACACTAGCAGAAAATCTGAGTTCAGAAGATGAATCAAGAGACGGAGGTATGTTAAGATTTACTTGTGCAGAAAACGTAGAGGCTGGAGGTAGAACTATTATTCAAAGAGGGGCGATAGTGACAGGTAAAATTGTAGATGTTGTGTCATCTCGAAATGAACGAAAAAAAGCAGTTGTAGGTTTTACACTTCAAAAAGTACAAGCGGTAGATGGTAGCAGCATCAGATTACGTTCTCAACGTTATCGATTGTTTGCTGATGAGCCAGGACAATCTGTTTCTTACAGAAGTGGTCAATCTTTTACGGCAGAGTTAGGAAGAGGGAGGGTTCGTTAGTACAAACTAACTATCTACTTACCAGAAAGACATTTCAAAATTTTTCAAAAAATATCTAATAATAAACTAAAACACATGTCATGAAAAAAAGTATCATTTACCCCTTTGCACTTGCATTGCTTGCAGCTGCATCCTGTAACCCAAGCGACGACCCACAGCCAGATAAGGGTGGCGGAGGTAGCAGTAAACTAGGTTATACTGCTGATGACAAAATGAACACCATTCCTACATCTACCAATGTAAGTTTTGGCAATACTACATTACCTTCTTCTGTAGATCTTGTACCTCTTTTCCCTCCAATGGGCGACCAAGGACAATATGGTACTTGTGTGGCATGGGCGGTTGGTTACAACATGAAAACAGCTATCGAAGGCATCGAAAAAAATCTTTCTACACAACAACTGGCTTCTACCAACAATCAAATGAGTCCTCGTGATCTTTTCACAGCGATTCCTGATAATCTAAAAGGGCAAGATTGTAATGGTACCAACTTCACATCCGCATTGGACGTTGTACAACAGCGCGGTGTTGCGACGATGCAAACGGTTCCCTATACCAATCTTGGTGGATGCAGTCAATCTTCTCTACAAGGAAACTGGGGTACAGAGGCCGCAGGTCACAAAATAAAATCATACCGAAAAATAGCAGCAGATGTAAATACCGTGAAAGAGTACATCTACAAAAAGATACCGGTAGTATTTGGTGCTCGTCTTGCCGACAATTTTATGACTTGGAACTCAGACAATGTACTTACATCAAACACTACATTTGACCAAACCGGAATTCATGCCTATCACGCAATGATCGTTGCCGGCTATGATGACAGTAAAGGTCCCGGCGGTGCATTTAAAGTAATCAACTCATGGGGACAAAGCTGGGGAAGCCAAGGCTACATTTGGATCGATTACAACTTCTTCTTAAGTACATTCTGCGATGGTGGCGACGGCTCTAAACCACTGTTTATAGCGGAGAATGGCGCAAGCGATAATACGCCACCGGATGATAATCCGACATCTACCGGCGTTGATATTGCCCCTTGGGTGTTTGGTGATGAAAATATTGATGGCAACACAGGTCGAAAAATGTATTTTAATGTCTATAATATTGGTAATGCAGCTGCATCAAGCAGCAGTAATTGGGACCTCTATTACATTTATTATAATGCATACGATGCTAATGACTATGGCATCATTACAGCAGATCAATTCAATACTTCTATTCCTGCAAACACCTATGATTATACTCCTAATTCAATTATTTTCAACTATAATATTGCTCCCGGTGGTGATCTAGCATCAACTGCATTTAGTGGAGCACAGTATATTTATAGAGACTATTATATGCCATCTAATCTTACCGGCGAATACTACATAGTGATGATTGCAGATGTTACCAACAAATTTGAGGAAGGCAACGAACAAAACAACCTTTTCTATACTACCTCTTATCCGGTTTATTTTCAATCTGGCGTAGCCTTTAAGAAAAGCAATGCAGATCATCCATTCTCATTCCAAAACGCCTCAAAAGTAAAACCTACAAAAGCAGACATAAGAGTAAGCCAATATAAAACTGCTGTAACACCAAGCAATCCAAATGCTTATCGCCCTGACGAGATCGTCAACTTCCTGAAAGCAAAACACAAAACAGGAGAACTTCGTCAAAAAATAGATGCTCATAAAAAATCAGGGTTAAATAAGGAAGGATCATTAAAAGGCGGATTCCTAAACTAAAATAATCAACCATCATAGCGATGTACATGTAGTTTGTTTCTAAAGCTATATGTACATTGCTTTTCAGAAATTACATTCTCATGAAAATCTTCTTGCTTCTCGTTACATTATTTTTTATGGTATCACCACTCTCTTCATGTTTTTCTCAAAAGAAAAATGACACGAGTACACCGCTTACACAACAACTACGTTCCGGCGAATCGTTGGTAGTATCAGGCAAAAAATTTGATAGCGATATTTCTTTGGTAACTATCGATGCTGCAACACTTGAAAATACAAGTATTTACAGACAGAAGGTAGTTGGTGCTATTGTATTCACAAAATGTCATTTTCAAAAATCATTCACAACGAATCTAAAAACCGACAATGGTCAGTATTATACTTCCTTTGGTCAACAAGTATTTTTCGACAGTTGTTATTTCTGGGGAGATGCAGATTTTAAAGGCACAACCATGGAAGCAGTGATAAATTTTAAGAACTGTATGTTTTATGGCAATGCAAATTTTGAAGAAATTCAATGTATGTCGAATGCATGGTTCTTAAATTGTTTTTTTAAAAAAGAAGTGCGTTTTCAAAATGCTTTCTTCAACCGAAAGGCTAATTTTTTCCAATGCGTATTCGATAGCATATGTAGTTTTCAGAGTGCTTTCTTCAATCAAGATGCACAATTTAGTAGTGCAAAATTCTGGAAATACACCGATTTCTCTCTTTGCACTTTCAATGCCGGTGTGTTTTACAACTATGGACAATTTTATGATAAAGCCATTTTTAACAATACAAGTTTTCGAGATAGAGTGGAATTTGTAAGCAGTGTTTTTAAGAGCAACGTAGAAATGAGATCTTGTAAATTTTTTGGCGATTTAAAATTTGACAAAGCAGAGTTTAATAATAGCATAGACTTAAGTCAGAGTAATTTTTACAATGGGAAACCATTATTACCAAAAACTCCTAATACTATTGTAAACACAAAAGATATAAAGTATACAAGTTTTGAAACCATGC
>CBFGYQ010000176.1:0-4974 GCA_965652995.1 uncultured bacterium | reverse complement strand
CAATAAAAAAGGAGAAGCTGTTTTTGAAAAGAAAGATTCAATGCTAGGGTGCATTTACATGATACTTCCTTCTGATAGATCAACTTATTTTGAGTTTTTGTTGGATAGGGGTGCTGATTTTACCATCAATGCAGACATGAAAAATTTACCTTATAGTGTAAGTTTCGTAGGCTCTGATGAAAATACTCGCTTTTATCAATATGTACAATTTCTGAAAGGATTTGGTGAAAAGCAAGAGGGTTTTAAAAAAGAACTTGCTTCTGCAAAGACGGCAAAAGATACTGCTGAAGTTAGAGACAGAGCAAGTAAAACATCAAAAGAATTAACAGAGTACAGGTCTAGCTATGTGGCTAAATATCCGAATACACTTCTAACCAATATTTTTAATGCCTTGGAAACGCCGATAGTTCCTGAAGGAAAACATTTACTTGCTGATGGAACTGTAGATAGTGCATTTGAATGGCGTTATTATAAATCTCATTATTGGGATAAGTTTAATTTTAAAGATGACAGACTTATTCATACGCCCATCTTTGATGCAAAGCTTGAAGAATACATCAATAAACTTACACATCCTCAGGAAGACAGCGTAATAAAAGAAGGTGATTGGATCTTGGCACAAATACCAAAACGAACAGAACTTTTTAAATATGCTTTATTTTGGCTTACTTACAATGCGCAAACCAGCAAGATAATGGGGATGGACAGAGTGTTTGTACATTTTGTAATGAATTATCACATGAAGGGAGATGCGTTTTGGTTGAGTAGTGATGATCTTACCAAATACTATGAAGAAGCTCTAAAGAAATCTCCAAACCTTGTGGGACAAGTAGCTCCTGAACTTATATTGAAAGATACAAGCAATAAAACGTATAAATTATCTGAAGTAAAATCTAAATACACACTCCTTGTTTTTTGGGAACCAACCTGTGGACACTGCATGACTGAAGTGCCGAAGATAGATTCTATATACAGAGCAGAGTTGAAAGATAAAGGTGTAAAGATCATTGGAATTCGTACAGATGATCCTGTAGAAACTTGGAAAGAGTATATCAAAAAACATAAAATAGAGAATTGGTTGAATCTGTACGATCCTGATAATTCTTCTAATTTCAGATTGAAATATGATATTCGTGCTACACCAAGTATTTATTTACTTGATGAAAACAAAATCATTGTGGGTAAGAGGTTAGATCATTCTAACATTTCAACTGTTATAGATATTACAGAAAGAAAAAAAGCTCAAAAATCATCATCTAAAAAATAATAAAACAAACAACGTTACCCAATGCTAAAGTTTGCCTGTTTATTTACCGCCACAGTGTTATTTCTTAATAGCGGTAATGCCCAAACACTTTTTACTTACGGAAAGGACGAAGTATCTAAACAAGAGTTTCTAAGAAACTACGAAAAGAACACATTGAATAAGAAACCCGATATGTCGGAAGCGGCATTGCGTGAATATGTTGACCTGTACTCACTTTTCAAAATGAAAGTGAAAGAAGCAGAGATTCACCAGATCGATACTATGCCAGCTATTCAGCGTGAATTGGATAATTATCGCCGTCAGCTTTCTAAAAATTATCTTACCGACAAACAAGTAAATGAGGCTTTGGTTAAAGAAGCTTATGATCGTTCGAAAGAAGAACGTCGTGTAGCACATATATTACTTACAGCTCCTGCTAACATGTCGCCTATTGATACGTTAAGACTGTACCAACGTGCAGACAGTATTTATGATGCTATCACAAAGAAAAAAGCTGACTTTGCCACACTCGCGAGAATGTATTCTGACGATAAAGGCTCAAAAGAAAACGGGGGTGATATCGGATTTATGACTGCTATGCAAACGATTTATGCTTTTGAAAATGCAGCTTACAATACCGATGTCAATAAAGTTTCGAAGCCTTTCCGTACACCACTTGGTTACCATATTGTGAAGGTGTTGGAGAAAAGGCCAGCTCGTGGAGAAGTGCAAGTAGCGCAAATACTTTTTGCTACCCCAAAATCTAAAGGTGAAGAAGGTATTGCAGCGGCTAAATCAAAAGCTGATTTGGTGTATGCAGAATTAAAGAAAGGTACTTCATTTGAAGAGATGGTAAAAAAATATTCAGAAGATAAGTTTACGGTAAATGAAGGTGGAATGATGCAACAGTTTGGTGCAGGAACTATGGTGCCTGCTTTTGAGAATGCTGCATTTGCTTTGAAGAATCCCGGTGATATCTCTCAACCGGTACAAACAGACTACGGTTTTCATATTTTAAAACTGATAAACAAATATCCAATCAAACCTTTCGACTCTGTAAGTAATCAACTTAAACGTAAAGTAGAAAACGACTCTCGCTCTGAAATTGCTAAGAACGCATTTTTTGAGAAGATAAAACAGAAAAATAAATTCAAAGAATACCCTGCAAATTTTGATGAATTAAAAGGTCGTATCAAAGCATTGCCCGATACAGGGAAAATCGCAGGAGTGTTTACTGCTCAAGATTTTTCTAACATGAATAAACCTTTATTCAGTCTTGACAACAACAATTATACGCAAAGCGATATGATGAAGTTTGTAGAGCTAATGACCAGAGGAAGAATTATGGGCAACAGAGAGAACGTAGCACAAGACCTTTATAGAATGTATGTAGATAAGGTTGTTAACGATTACCAAGAGCACAAACTAATCGATGAAAATCCTGAATTCAGAAACCTTATGACCGAGTACCGCGATGGTATCATGTTGTTTGAATTGATGGATAGAAACATCTGGACAAAAGCTTCGAAAGACACCGTAGGGTTGAAAGCATTTTACGAAGCAAACAAATCAAAGTATCAATGGGAACCGGGTTTTGAAGGAAATGTATATCGTTTTAAAGATGAGACATCTATGAAGCAAGGTCAGAAATTATTATTGGCAAATAAAAACATGACGAATGATGAGTTTGTAAAAGCCATGAATACAGAATCTGCGCTAGATGCTGTTATGATACAAACAGGGAGATATGAATTTTCTAAGTTTACGGATGTTAGCAGAGAAGAATTGGTAAAAGGCTCTGTTTCTCGCCCTGTGAAAAATGATGATGGTAGTTACACAATTGTAAAAACAAACGAAGTGTATAGCACTACAGCACAGAAATCTCTGGATGATGCAAGAGGGTATGTGGTAGCGGAGTATCAAGATTATTTAGAAAAACAATGGAACGCTACATTGAGAGATCATTATAAAATGAAACTTGATGAGAAAGTCTTTAAGAGTATGGTAAAATAGTATAAGAATTATTTAGTTTTATTAAGCTCACATTCAGTTGTGAGCTTTTTTTATTTAGATGCTAATGGAATAATTTTTATCTTGATTAATCAAACAAATTAGAACTAATGAAAATTTCCTTTCACGGTGCAGCACAGACAGTTACAGGCTCAAAACATATTATTCATATCAACCCCGACAAACAGATACTTCTAGATTGTGGCATGTTTCAAGGAATGGGTAAAGACACTTATCCGCTCAATAGCAATTGGGGTTTCGAGCCATCAGAGCTTAACTATGTAATCATTTCTCATGCGCATATAGATCATATTGGGTTGCTGCCGAAATTGGTGAAGGATGGTTATAAAGGGAAGATCTATTGTACTTCATCTAGCATTGAATTGATACAATTGCTGTTATTAGATTCTGCAAATATTCAAGAGTCTGATGTGCGATACAGTAATAAGAATAGAAAAAAAGAAAACAAAGAACTTTACGAACCACTCTATACTGTTGAAGATGCAGAAAAGATCTTCCCAAAATTTGTGGAAGTGGAGTATGGTGAGTGGATAAAAATAGAAGAGGGTGTAGAGTTGATGTATTCTGATACCGGACATATTCTCGGGAGTGCTGCTGTGAATCTTAGATTAAAAGAAGATGGAAAACAAGTGGCCCTTACATTCAGTGGTGATATAGGAAGATACCGAGATGCTATATTGAAATCTCCTGATGTTTTTCCGCAAGCAGATTTCATCATTATGGAATCTACTTATGGAGATAAATTACATCCAACTACCAAAGAAGCAACAGAGGAATTATTGAATACGATTGTTCATACTTGTTTGGTAAAGAAAGGTAAATTGATTATTCCTGCATTCAGCCTCGGACGCACACAAGAGATATTGTACATATTGAATAAATTAGAAGAACAAGGACGATTACCACCTGTGAGTTATATTGTTGATAGCCCACTTTCTACAAAGATCACACGCGTTGTAAAAAGTCATCCTGAATGTTTTAATAAAGAAGTTCGTAAAATGCTGGAGAGCGATAAGGATGTTTTCGATTTTAAAGGACTTCGTTATACTGAGAATGTTGAAGAGTCCATCGCACTCAACGATACACATGAACCTATGGTAATTATTTCTGCATCGGGTATGGCGGAAGCGGGTAGGGTGAAGCATCACATTAAAAACAACATCAAAGACGGAAGCAGTACAATTCTCATGGTTGGCTATTGTGAACCGGAATCACTTGGGGGGCGCCTGAAAGCTGGGGCAGATCGTGTGTCTATTTTTGGTGTGCAATATGATGTGGTTGCAGAAGTAAAATCTATAAATACTCTTAGTGCGCACGGAGATTATGAAGACATGTCGCAGTGGCTTTCTTGTCAGGATGCTAATGCAGTGCGTAAACTGTTTTTAGTACATGGGGAGCGCGATGTGCAGGAAGTGTTTAAAGACAAGCTTGTCAAAAAAGGATTTAAAGATGTGATGATACCGGCGCAACATGAAGTGATTGGGCTAGGGGAGTGGTGAGGAAACCATAGCAATAGAAGTGAAACGGTTCGGGTATTGCCGCAGTGGGGGATTTTTAGCACAAAAGTTCAATCGAAGAACGAATGTTGAACCTTTCACAAATGTCCAATCGAAGCCGTTCAGCCCCGCTTTTGGCAATACCGTGTCCCTGTTGCACAACTAAGATAGTGTGGAAAACTTCAGAAGCAAATAGGAGTT
>CBFGYQ010000175.1:0-4975 GCA_965652995.1 uncultured bacterium | reverse complement strand
AAAGGTTATGGTATCAACGAAGAGTATTTTGTTTACAATCAGCATCCTGTAGATAGTTTATTCAGACCTTCTATCACAAATAAAACTTCTTACTACGGCTTACTTCGTTACACACATCAGAACAGTCGCACGTTCAATCCTTTTAGTTACAGTGCAGAACTTCATGCAGGAAAAGATTTTGCAAAGTTGATGGGTGAAGCGAAGATCAGAATTGATTATCACATCAAAAATAAATCGCTTTATATACGTGCGTTTGCAGGGAAATTTTTCTCATTCAACAATGCAGGTTTTGCCAATAGTCGCTACTACCTCAACAGTACTTTCACCGGAGCAAATGATTATCTCTATGATGATACTTATTTTGGCAGAAGCGAGCGTGAAGGCATGGCATCACAACAAATATCTATGCGCGAAGGTGGTCTGAAAATCCCTACTTACTTTCTTGCATCACCCATTGGTAGAAATGATAATTGGTTGGCTGCACTCAATGTAAAAACAGATTTGCCGATCAAACTTCCGATTCGTTTGTTTGCTGATGTAGCAACGTTTGCCAATGCTTCGCAACTCAACCCTAACCAAAGCAAAATATTATTTGATGCCGGCGTGGAAGTGCATTTTAAAGACATCATCAACATCTATATTCCGCTTGTGATGAGCAGCGATTACAGAGATTATTTCAACAGTATTATCGTAGATAAAAAATTCTTGAAAAGCATAACGTTCAGCATTCAACTTGATAAGATCGAATGGCTGAAAGCAAGTAGTGAGGTGTTCAAGTTGGTGGGATATTGACCTCACCCCTTCTCTCTTCACGCGTGGAGGGGGGTGACTGCGCGAGTCATCATGTTATGGACTTGGAGTTTGATTTTTGAAATTGGAATTTCATTTCCTATTCAAACTCCTCATCCCAACAATCACTAATGCAACACAAAGCAATGCTGGAATAATAACCACTACACCAAATTCCTCTGTCATCATTCCACGAAGGGAGACAATAGAAAACAAAGCCGCAGCAGCAAAACACCAAAGAGAAAATAGGCGATTCATATATTCATTTGCAAACTATAAAAAATTTTAGTCGTATTTTTGCTCCTCATTATTTTGAAAAACCGGTTTATACATAGTATTTTCTCTGCTTGCCTTGCGTTCCTAGTTCTTTTTGGAGGAACGGCTAAAGAATTCATTCATGAATTTACAGGGCATACTGATACGGTGCATCATCAGTGCGATGACGGCGAATTGTCTTTTGAGAACCAACACCACCACTGCGATTTTTTAGGAGACTCATTACCGCCATTTTATGCGGATGCAACTTTCCCTTTTATTGAATTTATTAGCGAGACTTATTTTTCTCAAACGTTTCCTCACATTTCGTTCATCACTTCTAAAGAACGAATTTATACTTCATTAAGAGGTCCACCTGCGGCTGTATAGTATAGATATTCATTCCGGAAATTATGTTCCGGTCTCACCTATTTTTATTAATTAATCAGCGATGATGCGCATTTATATGAGCATAGCTGTTGTTGCAATTCTTTTATCAACAGCGACATTTGCTCAGCAGCCCTGCACGCAAGCAGTGCGACTTACAGTTGTGGAAACACATGATTTTACTCCTGTGCATCCTGCAGTGGTGTTTGTAGAAGAGTTGAAAAAAGCTTTTGAAACAGACGAAGACGGGAGACTGACATTGGATAGTATTTGCAATGGCGATTATGTCATTCATGTGCATGCTTATGGCTATAATGATGTGGAGAAAAAAATCACGATCAATGGCAGTCGTTCGATGACGATTAAAGTGGATTATGATATTCACTCACTCAGTGAAGTCGTTATACAAGAGGTAAAACACGATCATATCCTGCAATCAAAAAGTGGATTGGAGAAAACTGATTTAGATGCCCAACAAGGAAAAACCCTTGCTACCATGCTTGAAAAAGTGAATGGTCTTAGCACATTAAGTAATGGAGCCACCATCGCAAAGCCTGTCATTCATGGTATGCATAGCAATCGCATCTTAATGCTTAATAATGGTGTGCGACAAGAAGACCAGCAATGGGGTGCCGAACATGCACCTAACATTGATCCTTTTACCGCAGAACGAATAACAGTCATAAAAGGTGCTGCTGGTGTGCGTTATGGTACAGATGCTATTGGCGGCGTTATTCTTGTAGAGCCAAAGCCATTGCCTACAACAGCAGGTTGGAATGGAGAACTAAATCTTGCAGGATTTTCTAACAATCGTATGGGTGTTGGTTCTTTAATGTTAGAACGTGCATTCAAAAAAATACCTGCATTGAGTTTTCGCGTACAGGGCAGTTATAAGAAAGGTGGCAATTATCGTGTTCCAGCTTATTGGGTAGCGAATACAGGAGTAGAGGAACGCGACTATTCTGCTGCACTCGGTTATAGAAAATTGCATTACGGTGCAGAAATTTTTTATAGTCGTTTCAGCACAGACCTTGGTATTTATAAAGGCTCTCATACAGGCAATCAAAACGATTTGGTGAATGCCATCAATAGTCCTTTCCCTTTAGTCCCTGCAAACTTTACATACGAATTGGGTCGCCCCCGGCAACATGTAGTGCATAATTTGGTGAAGCTAAAAGCCTACGCCGATAGTCGTGTGGGTACTTGGAATTTAGTGTATGGATACCAGCACAATTTCAGACAGGAGTATGATATCGTTCGGAAAGAAAATGGCAGAGCACAATTGAACCTGACCTTGCAAACACATTCTCTGAACCTTGACCTAAATCATAAAAAAGTCTTAGGACTTACAGGGCAAGTGGGAATAGATATGATGTATCAAGACAATCGTTTTCAGGATGGTGACCGCATTTTCATTCCTACCTATCAAAGCACCGTTGCAGCCGCTTATTTGATCGAAAGAAAAAAAATAAATAAATGGTTTCTGGAAGCCGGACTTCGCTACGACTACAAATGGTATGGTGTTTACAATCCAGAGGGAACTAATCAGCAGTTTGTGTATTACGAATTTGATTTTGCAAATCCTTCAGCAACATTGGGTTTGAAACATCATACGAATAGCCGTTTCCAATGGAGTGCAACACTGTCAAATGCTTGGCGGGCACCGCAAGCGAATGAATTGTTCAGCGCAGGTTTTCATCACGGGGCTGCGAGAATAGAACGTGGCAATAAAGATTTAAAATCAGAGAAAGCATACAGCATCAATCTTGACTCGAGCTATGAACTGTATGAAAAATTGCATGCGGAGGTTTCATTGTATTCGCAACTTATAAACAATTACATTTATTTAGAACCCGGCGAAGATCTTTTGACGATAAGAGGCTATTTCAAAACCTTCAATTATCAACAAACGAATGCCTGGTTGAATGGCGTGGATGCTTCGTTGCGATATGACTGGAATGCATTTTTTTCTTCTACGCTCAAAGGTTCTATGCTTCGTGCTCGAGATCGTTCGGAAAATGACTGGCTTATCCTGATGCCTTCAGACAGAGTATCATTGAGTACAAGATTCACTAAAAGCTGGAGTGAAAAATGGAAACACAGTTTTGCCGAGGTGAGCGGCAGATATAATTTTCGTCAGAACAGAATACCACGTGATTTTGATGTGATAGATTTTCCGAGGCCACCGGCTGCTTATTTTTTGCTGGATGCATCTATTGGTATAGAAAGGATGTTGGGTAAGCAGCCTTTATCCATCAGCATAGCAGCCACAAATATTTTAAATGCAAAGTACAGAGATTACCTTGACGTATTTCGTTATTTCCTTAACCAACAAGGTAGAAACATAGCCTTACGCATGACAGTACCTTTTCAATTTCAATAACTTTTAAAAACAAAAACTAAAACAAACATTTTATGAAAAAAAGTATTTTTTTGACAACCGCAATTATTACAACATTCTCATTACTTTTTACAGCTTGTAAAAAAGATGACCCACCAACACCTGTTGAAGAAGAATTGATAACGACCCTTAAACTAACTTTTACGGGAACCGGACCTGCTATTGCTCCATTTATCTACAAAGTGGACAATGGCTTTGGCAATACCGGTGGTAATGTTGTTGTTGACACTATAGTTATCCCCGCTAACATGACTTTCTTAGTGGGAGCAGAAGTGCTTAATGAACAGAAAAACCCGGTTGAAGATATTACTGAGGAAATAGTAGAAGAAGGAGAAGACCATCTTTTTCTATATGAGTCTAGCCCATCAAGCGGCGCAGGATCCATCACTTATATAAACGGTGCTGTAGATGCTGCGGGCAACCCGTTCAATATCACGTTGAACGTTAAATCAGGAAGTGCCGGAAATGGGACACTTACTGTTCGCCTCATGCATAAACCCACGAATAAAAATGGGAAAACACCGTCTGAGTCTGGCGGTTCTACAGATCTGGAAGCTGTTTTTCCAGTAAGATTGCAGTAAAATTTTTTAGATTATTATCGAAAACCGCTTGTTAGAATACAGGCGGTTTTTTAGTTTCTTTTACTTTGCTTTTGTTGCTGTAAGTAATATTGATAGCGGTAGTAGTTAGTAGCTTCAAGCTCCTGCACTATCGCTTCTATATCTTTATCGTTGCCAGTAGGGTCGTATTCTTTTTTAAGGTTGTTACTAAAAAGTAAGGCCACAGATTGATAGATCACTGCGTTGAAACCACCTTTCACTTCTTTAATAATGCCAAATACATTGCGACCTGATTGCCTATTAATAAGTTTCACTAATACCTGTCCCTGGCTAATCGTCATATCTTCCAACTCTCCTTTAAATCTTTTCTTCAACTCTTTTTCTACACTCTTCATATAAGCTTTCTGAGCTTTTTTGTCAGCTATTTTCGCAAGTTCTGCATCTACATCTTTTAGCACACCGGCTGCAATGACAGCGTAAGGATAAGTCTTATACACATTCCGTTTCAATCGATTGAACTCTGCTTGCTTCTTCGCCCATTTTTTAGGCAACTTATCAATCACATACACATCATCCAAAAAAG
>CBFGYQ010000174.1:0-5066 GCA_965652995.1 uncultured bacterium | reverse complement strand
CCGCCGATGGCAGCACGCCTTACCGACTACCGGAGAACCTTCCTGCCGGTGGCAGCACCAAAAACCGGTTGCCGGAAACCTTCCCGCCGATGGCAGCATGCCTCACCCACTACCGGAAAGCCTTCCTGCCGACGGCGGTATGTTGAAAATCAATAAGTTGTGAAAAATGCCACATTAGAACAATCCTCTTAAATTGAGTGAGGTAATTGAACTCAACTACAATTTATGACGACGGATAGTATGTAAAAAGGGAAAATTTTTCTGATGAATCAATTTTGCTCATTTTATATGATGTAGTTACTAAGTACCAATTCTTCATTCATCCTTAGTTCAACTAGCTTTTGTATTTCATAAGCTTGATCTTTTCTATCAAAATTGCTAGCCAACTCAACGAATGTACCGGTTTCATTTCCCGGATTTCTACCAAATAAAGTTGTGAAAATATCAACGAAGCTTTCCTGTTGATGGATTTCAATATCTTCAACCCTTTTTCTAAGCAGTGCAAGAAAAACATCTAAAGTATCAAGATTTTCAGTTGATTTTAGTTCTTTGTACAACTCTTTGAAGCGGATGTTTAAGTTTTTTAAACCTTCATAAGCAAAATGAAGTGTACTGGTACTTGTAGAAGATGTTTCCCAGTTTTGGTTAAACAATGCTTTCGTGAAATAATGTTTTCCAAATTCTCCACAGAGCGAAAACCCCAGCAGTATTCCCGAATTGCAATCGGTAGATGCATAGTCATTTCCAAGTTCGTACAGCTTCTCCAAGACATCAGTTTTATTAGTCAGTTTGCAAACTAATGCAGGAATAAACTCAGGAAAAAGATTTTGGCCGTAGCATTTTTCGATCTCCTTCTTAATTTCCAATTCGTATTCGGTACAGTCAAAATGCAACAGCCCTAGGACGGCATATTTAGAAGTATAATAGTCAGATTGTTTCTTGCTAAAAATATAATCTGCCAAAATGGGCTTTATAGGAGCATGGTTTAAATAACCGATAGTTTCCAAAACCTCAGGACTCGCGTCTTTATGCAATTCATTATGATGAATGACTGTGTTGAAAAGTTGCTCAGCAATGGAATCGTCGCCAAATTTTCTAAAAACCGGCAACAGATAGATGTGATCAAAACGATAGGGATCGGCTACATACTGTTTTAGAACTGCCTCGGCATCTTGTTTACCGCCGGATATTAGAATGGAGTTGACTAAGGAAACGATTATTGTCAAATCGCATTGTTGATTATCGTTTTCTAAATATTCTAATAATTTTTGGGTTGTCTTCAGCACAGTTTGCTTATTTTATAAAATCAAGTTGTTGACGGCTTACTCGTAATCGCGGCTATTGTTATTTGTAGCCATAAATTGTAAAAGTCCCTTCTTCAATTTCATAAGGTATATGTAATTCGTTTAGAAGTTGTTCAAATTCTTCTGTTTCGTCAACTATTTTTGGTGCAACTAAATTTCCATTGTGTTCTGCATAACGAGGTTTTACTTTGATATATTCAATTGCAAAGAACAAAGACATACCCTCTTCATAAAATGGACTCCAGTTGCCAATCCACGGGGGGCTATCACTTATCTGTACATCTTCAAAATTTTTATTTTCAAGGACAAGCTTTTCAATGTATGGTGGCGGGAATGGTAATCTCGGAATTGAATTTTGTAATTCTAACCATTTTGTGTCATTCATTACAGACGACAAGCGTTTTTCTGCTACAATTGTTCTAACTTTTTCTCTCAATTCCAGTGCATCTTTATCATTTTCTGTGTAGTATTTATATTTTTCCCTTTCGGAAATAGTTGGGTCTCTCAAAATATCAAGATGTGCTTTTTGCTTTTCAATACTTTTTCATTTTTTAACTCTCAGTTTTTTGTAGATACACTTGTTGTAGCTATTAGATTATTCTCTATCCACCCAGACCTCATTGTCTTTCAGCAGGGTTATCAATTCATCTACTGCTATATCACTGTTCACATTTTTCTTCACTACTTCTTTGCCTTTATAGAGCGTTATCTTACCGGGACCGCTACCTACATAACCGAAATCTGCATCTGCCATTTCACCCGGACCGTTTACAATACAACCCATGATGGCAATTTTCACGCCTTTAAGATGGTGCGTAGCAGCGCGGATTTTCGCTGTGGTTTCTTGCAGGTCAAAAAGTGTACGCCCGCAACTGGGACAGCTAATGTATTCTGTCTTGCTAATGCGGGTACGCGTAGCTTGCAGAATGGAGAAAGAGGTATTGTTGAGAAATTGATGATTGTTTTTTACTTCGAGATAAGTGCGACCTGTGATCTTTAAGTTTTCGAGCGCAGCATTGTTGTTCAGCCATACACCGTCACCAAAACCATCTATCAGCAAACCGCCTGCGTTGGTAGCCAGTTGTATCAGTTGTTCGTCTACAGAGGTGGTTTCTGTTTTGATGCAAATGACGACAGGGTTTCTGATTCCTTTTTCCAAAAGCAACATCATGAACCTTCGTAGAGAAAGTAGAGGATGTATTTCAGTGCTGTAAATACACAGAATTGCTTTGTTGTTTTCACTTACTTGTTTCAACAATGCATTGAGTTGCTCTACATTATCATCGGTATTGATACGAACGAATAGTTTTCGGTCTCCATGTTTTGAAGTGGTATTATTACTTGCTTCAATTATTGGATGATATTTAAGTTTGTCGGTCGCCTTTTCAAAAGCAGTCTCATTGCATACCACTTGCAGTGTGCCGGGTAATTCAAACTCTAATAAATTATCTCCTGTGTAAATATAGTCTGCAGCACCGTCGCCAATACTCCACTTGTCGGTTACAACATCATATTTGTAGCCAATACCTTCTAGGTGTTTGGGTGTAATGTTGGTTTCATTGCTATAGTCTGCCACTACGATAGGTACATGATGATTGCCGATATTATCTACCTCATTTGTTTCTCTCCGTTTAAATTCGAAATAATTATAGGTTGGTTTTTGGGAGGAGGATGCTGTTTCAATTTTTCTACTGCTGTATTGTTTCACGATATCCTTACAAACAGGAATTTCAAATTCAGGGTCTTCTGTGAGCGAAACACGAATCGTATCACCAATGCCGTCTTCCAATAAACTACCAATACCAATGGCGCTTTTGATTCTGCCGTCTTCGCCATCTCCTGCTTCGGTTACTCCTAAATGCAATGGATATAATTCTCCAAATTCTTCCTCCATTTTTTGTACGAGCATTCTATAAGCCTGCACCATCACCAACGGGTTACTGCTCTTCATGCTCAGTACTATTTGGTGATAGTTTTCATCGCGTGCTATTCGCAAAAACTCCATAGCACTTTCCACCATTCCCATGGGTGTATCTCCATATCGGCTCATGATCCTGTCACTCAAAGAACCGTGATTGGTACCTATGCGCATAGCGGTGCCGTATTCCTTGCATATCTTCACCAGTGGTGTAAAACGTTCACGAATTCTATCTATCTCTGCAGCATAGGCTACATCGGTGTATTCTATAAAATCGAACTTCTTTTTATCAATATAATTCCCCGGATTCACACGCACTTTTTCAATAATTCGTGCAGCTATTTCGGCAGCATTGGGAGTAAAATGGATGTCTGCAACGAGTGGAGTAGTATAGCCTTTTGCACGCAAATTATTTTTGATATTCAATAAATTCTCCGCCTCTTTTTTGCTGGGGGCTGTAATACGCACCAGTTCTGCTCCTGCCTCTATACATCGGATGGTTTGCGCAACAGTCGCGTCTGTATCCATCGTATCGGTAGTGGTCATGGTTTGTATGCGAATAGGGTGGTGATTTCCTAAAAGAAGGGCTCCAATTTTAATCTCTCTAGTGGTCAGTCTTTTATAAGATGTGGGCGCGGCAGTAAACATATTTTCTTAGAATAGTGGCAAAGGTAGGGCAATGGAAAAACTTGTTGGAGCGAAAGTTGAACTGTTTCTGACAGATGAGATGCTGAAACGAGTTCAGCATAAAACCGACCATCACTCTTTCTCTACAGCCTTATATAATTGATAATACGTTCCGTTTTGTTTCATGAGGCTTTCATGGTTCCCTTGCTCAATGATCTTGCCTTTCTCCAAAACAATGATCTCATCTGCTTTACGAATGGTAGAAAGTCTGTGTGCAATGATAATAGAGGTTCTTCCCTGGATCACGGTATCTATGGCTTTCTGAATGAGAAGTTCTGTGTGGGTATCAATAGAGGAGGTGGCTTCGTCGAGTATTAGAATGGATGGATTGTAGAGCAGCGCTCTCGCGAAAGACAACAATTGTTTTTGTCCTTGCGATAAGGTATTGCCGCGTTCCATCACATTAAAATCATAATTGCCGGGCAAACTCATAATGAAATCGTGTATGCCGATAGCTTTTGTTACACGCAGCACTTCTTCTTTATTGATATTCTCATTCCGTAGCGTGATATTATCCATCACCGTTCCCGAAAACAAAAACACATCTTGCAATACAATGCCTATTTGCTTGCGAAGTGTCTCTACATCATACTTGCGAATGTCATGTCCATCAATTAAAATAGTACCGCTTTCTATTTCGTACAATCTATTGATGATGCTAATGATGGAGGTTTTACCGGCACCTGTATGACCAACGATCGCCAACGTTTTCCCGGCAGGTACATTGACTGAAATGCCTTTCAATACCGGTACTTCGGGCTTATAGCGAAAATAAACATCTTCAAAAACAACATTTCCGGCTATTGTTTCAGGTATATAATTTCCATTGTTTTGTAAATGTTCTTCACTGTCTAGAACGGTGAATACTCTTTCTCCTGCTATCACACCCATTTGCAATACATTGAATTTGTCAGCCAGCATCCGCAACGGACGAAACAATAAGTTCAGATACATTACAAAAGAAATGATGATGCCGGGTGTTACTTTATAATGTAGAATTTCACGCGCACCGTACCAAACCAACAACCCCATGGAGATAGCAAGAATAATTTCTACAACAGGGAAGAAAACAGAGTAAGCAAATATTGCTTTTATGTTGGCGTTGCGGTGTTCCTTGTTGATGACATCAAATTTTGCAGCTTCTTTCTTTTCTGCTG
>CBFGYQ010000173.1:0-5084 GCA_965652995.1 uncultured bacterium | reverse complement strand
AAGGAGACTCTTTACAGTATCTTTTAAATATTCCATCTAGACCAGGACACAGCGGTGCACCTGTAGTGGATAAAAATGGTAACGTAATAGGAATTGTTTCCGCAATGGAGAACGAGAGTGGTCATATCACTTATGCGGTAAGTTCAAAAGTTATTTATTCATTGATCAAAGACTTGCCTGTAGCTATAAAATTGCCCAAAGCTAATAGCATTAAAAATCTTGGCAGAGAACAGCAAGTTGAAAAAATGGAAGACTTCACTTGCTCTGTGAAAGTGTATAAGCGATAGAGAAGTAAGAAGACTAATTTCTCTATTTTAGCAGCCCGAAAATCAAAAATTCATGTCTGAAAAAATAGCTACTGACAAAGCTCCAAAACCAATGGGATTGTACCCACATGCTCGTAAGGTAGGGAATCTTTTATTCCTTTCTGGAATTGGTCCGCGTGATCCAAAAACAGATGAAATTCCCGGATTGAAGTTGGATAAACATGGTCAATTTTTAAGTTTTGATTTTGAAGCACAATGCCATAGTGTTTTTAAAAATGTAAAAACGGTGCTTGAAGAAAGCGGTAGTTCTTGGGACAAGTTGGTTGATGTCACTACATTTCTCGTAGACATGAAACGTGATTTTCATACTTACAATAAAATCTACGCAGAATATTTCAAAGACAATCAACCTTGTAGAACTACAGTCAGCGTCAATTCTTTACCATCAGCTATAGCGATCGAGTTAAAATGTATTGCTGAGATCGGTTAGAACATTAATATTTAATGTGTGGACTATCGTAAACTGACGGTTCTGACCGGTCAAATTCCCAAAGGAATGTTCTTCTTATATCACCCCAGTTAAGTTTGATATTCTTTCGAGCTTCTTTAGTTTTTTCTTCTTGCATTGTACCTAGCCTAGTTCTTTAGTGATATTATAGATTTCTTTTAGGGATTCAAAAGGGTAATGTCCATCGTCATTCTTCGATTCTCGCAGGTTTCTATATACACATCTTACTTCATCTATTGATTTACTGATGGAGATCAACGTATTCGTATAATCATCACTACTAGTTTCTCGCTTATAGGTATATTGTAATGTAACGTTAACTGCTGTTGTAAGATTTGTCCTGAGTAATCTCAAAGCCAATAAAAAACTGGCTCTTCTCTGAAAACAAAATCCTAAATAAGCAGCTGGTATTGTAATTATCAGTGGCATCAAATCTTTGTAAATAGGGTAATGGTGGCTTTTGTTGGCTTCGTTACTATAATATAAATATAAACCTACAACCAAGGCGAAAGAGTATAAAACAATGACCGCGATTATTGTACGTTTTAGTTGTCTGCGAGTCATGATAATAAAGTTGTATTCTGCTCTAAATTACAAATAGTCATCAAGTATGTCAATGAGTGCGGTTGTTTAAGAATATGACCGCACCACTATAAATTTTGTTAAATGCGACCTTATTCTTGAAGCATAACTCTATTTTTCTATTTTTGTTGCCGTCTAAAAAGCTAGCAAAGTATCGCTGAGTTTTTTTATTCATTTCCAAACATTGAAAACGAATGAATTATCGTAAAGTCAACAACATTGTTGGTTGGGTAGCATTTGCCATAGCCACTACAGTTTATTTAATGACCATGGAACCCACGACCAGTTTTTGGGATTGTGGTGAATTTCTTTCCTGTGGTTACAAGCTAGAAGTTGGTCACTCTCCCGGAGCTCCTTTCTTTATGCTTATACAGCGCATGTTTGGTATGTTGGCAGGTGGGGATGTGACGAAAGTAGCCATGATGATAAATGCTTGGTCGGCTATAGCCAGTGGACTTACAATTTTGTTTTTGTTTTGGACGATCACGCACTTTGCTAAGAAACTTTTAGTAAATGATTCTAATGTAGAACCTAACGGCAATCAACTTACGCTCATCATGGGTGCTGGTTTAGTGGGTGCATTAGCCTACACTTTTTCAGACACATTTTGGTTCTCGGCCGTCGAGGCAGAGGTTTATGCGACTTCTTCATTATTTACCGCACTTGTTTTCTGGGCGGCTCTTAAATGGGAACATGTTGCCAATGAAAAATATGCTGATCGCTGGCTAGTGTTTATTTTCTTTATGATGGGTCTTTCCATCGCTACCCACTTATTGAACTTATTGACCATTCCTGCAGTTGCGTTACTATATTATTATAAACGTTATAAAGCAACTACAGGCGGAGCTATTGTTGCATTCTTAATAGGTTGTGCGATTCTTGGGCTGATTCAATTTGGAATGATACAAGGGCTTCCTGCAATGGCATTTAAGTTCGATCTGTTTTTTGTGAATACATTGGGCTTGCCGTTTGATAGTGGAGCGTTATTCTTCTTCGCTTTGTTCATTGCTATACTTGTAGGGCTACTATTCTATGCAAAAAAGAAAAACAACTATTTGCTACATACAGGAATGCTATGTGCCATTTTCGTAATTGTGGGTTATTCGTCTTACCTCGTTCCGGTACTTCGCTCACGTGCAGATGTGCCTATTGATATGACCAATCCTGATAATGCGAATACATTTCTTTCTTATGTGAACCGTGAACAATTTGGTCAACAACCATTGATCTTCGGACCTGACTTTGATACACCACCAATAGAAGTAGTGAAAAAAGGAAAATGGTATGAACAATCTAAAAAAGGTGGAAAAGATTTTTACGAAGAAGTAGGTGATAAGTTGGATTACAAGTATGAGACTACACGGTTTTTCCCGCGTATATGGTCTTCTAATCAAAATCACCCTGCATTTTACAAACAATATTTAGGCTTATCTGAAGGAGAATCTCCAACAACCGCCGACAACTATAAATTCTTCTTCCAATACCAACTGAACTGGATGTGGTGGAGATATTTTATGTGGAACTACGTAGGTCGCCAAAATGATTTTGAAGGACAGGGTGGACCAAAAGAAGGTAACTGGATCTCGGGTATCTCTTTTTTAGATAAAATGAAGGTGGGAGATATAGATAAAATGCCTGATGGTTACAGCAATAATAAGGCACGAAATGAATTATACTTCTTGCCATTTATTTTAGGGATTCTAGGAATTATCTATCAATTCAACCGTAATAAACAAGATGGCATTATTACCTTTATGTTGTTCTTTTTTACAGGTGTGGCTATTGTAATGTTCCTAAATAATACACCGGTGCAACCTCGTGAACGAGATTATGCTTACGCCGGTTCAACCTATGCTTTTGCAATTTGGATAGGTTTAGGAGTAATGATGATAAATGATTGGATGCAGAAACTATTAAAAGGTAATTCCGGAATTTACGCATCTATCATTCTATGCTTACTTGCGGTGCCTACACTTATGGCTGCTGAGGAATGGGATGATCACGATCGTTCTAAGAAAACATTGGCACTTGCAACTGCAAAAAATACATTGAACTCCTGCGCTCCCAATGCGATTCTTTTCACTTATGGAGATAACGATACCTATCCTGTTTGGTATGCACAAGAAGTAGAAGGTATTAGAAAGGATGTGAGAGTGATCAATACAAGTCTTTTGGGAATTGGTTGGTATATCAATCAGCTGAACTATAAAATAAATGACGCTCCTGCTGTACCAATGATTTGGAAGAAAGATGATTACTCCGGTGACAGAAGAAATTACATTCGCTATTTCGACAATCCTGAAATACCTAAAGACCGTTACTTCCCGCTCGAAGAAATTTGCAAATTCATCATTAGTAAAGAACAGACAAATCAGCTTCGTACTATGGATGGTAATATGTCAAATTATCTTCCTACGAAGAACTTTATTGTTCCTTCACTTTCTCACGAAGGGTTGGTAGCTAATGGCATGTTGAATGCAAATGATTCACTTCCTATTGACACGAATTTTAGATTCTCATTCCCCGGAGATGCCGCCACAAAAGATGAATTGGCTATATTAAATATAGTAGCAGCTGTTGCTAAAGAAGGGTGGAAGAGACCTATTTACTTTGGTGCCGGTGGTGATGGATATGCCGGTTTGAATGATTACTTGAAATTGGAAGGAACTGTGTATAGACTTGTTCCTTACAGACAACAAGCGATGAGACAAGTTAGTCCTGGTGAATATGGCTTTGTGGATGTAAATAAATCGTATGACCTATTTATGAAGCAATACACTTATGGTGGAGCAGAAAGAAAGGATGTGTATTTTGATGAGAAAAACAGATTTTCCTTGATCTCTTATCGTACTAATGCAGCACGTGTTGCTGATGAATTAAGTGCCAGAGGAAGAAAAACAGAAGCCATTCAGGTATTAGATAAAGTAATGGCGGGTATTACAAGTCAATCATATTCCTATGATGCGTTGTGTTATCTTCTTGTTGCGGCATACTATCGTGCGGGAGCGTTAGACAAGGGCAAAGACTTGGCAATGAAACTAGCTAAAAACTTAGAGGATGATGTGAAGTACATTACGTCCATTGGCAATCAATCTACTAGAGAAAGCATGGCCGGTGATGTGCAAAGAGATATAAGTGTCCTTAATGTTTTAGGATCATTCGCTACACAGGCTGGTGATACTACAACTGCAAAACAAATGAATGACCGCACACAAGCTATGACACAATTGGCTATGAGTAGAATAGGTCAAGAGAACTTTCAACGATAAAATTTCGAATAAAATGTTTGTAGAAATGCTCATCGAAAGATGAGCATTTCTATTTTTTCTTGTTTAATTTGGAATATAGTAACTAATATTTAGCTTCACTATGATGAAGCGGTTCTCGTTTTTTGCAACGCTGTTAATTTGTACCATCTATGTTTTTCATCGTGTAGATTACTCCGATATTAATAGTAGTCGGAACCTGAAAGTCACAACATGGGACGCGCTTGGTTATTACATGTATTTACCCTCAATCATTATTTACAATGATTACAAACAATTGAAATGGTTTCCTGCAATAGATAGCCAATACCACGTTTCCGGTGGTGAATTATATCAGGCATTGAAGCATAAAAATGGAAACTATTTCTATAAATATCTTGGTGGGGTAAGTATTTTACAATTGCCTTTTTTTCTTACTGCACATTGCTATGCAAAGAACACCTCGCATTATAAAGCAGATGG
>CBFGYQ010000172.1:0-5088 GCA_965652995.1 uncultured bacterium | reverse complement strand
ACACCGTTTTACACAAAAACTTCATGACAGAAAAAATACTTGGAATGCATTTCATTTATCACACCCGATTTTGTGACTATGATGGTTGGCGACCACCAAAACATGATCCCGTTTTGATATTGGGCATGTGGCTGAACAATAGAATAGATCCACTGAAAGTAAGTTTAGAAAAGAGATTAGAACTATACAAGAAATTTTTTCCTAATAACAAATATAAGTTTGATTGTAGTTGTGCTGTTGAGTACAGCGACGTCTACATAATGATGAATTGTGGAAATGAGTGTAACTGATATGAAAACTATCAATGAACTTCCTCAATTGGGTTATTCAGGTTATCATTCGGACGAGATGGGATTTAGGTAATATATTTCACCCTTATGACGGCATCTTTCAACTAACTATTTAGTTGATATTTGAGAAAATGATTTTATGTCTATGAAAAAGTCAATTCTCTTTTCACTTATTACAATGATGGTGCATACTACACAGGCACAGGAGTTAGGAAGAAGAGGTTTTCTGGGAGTGCAGATGGAGAACTTAACAGATGACCTAAAGAATATTATCGGTATTGATGAAGAATTTGGTGTATTGATAAACAATGTGATTCCTAACTCTACTGCGGCATCAGCAGGTTTTCAAAAAGGAGACATATTAGTATCAATCAACAACAATGCTTTTAGGAATAGTAATGATGTCGTAAAGTATATTCCGGGTTTAAAGTCTGATGTCTTATTTAATTATGTAATCATTAGAGATAAGAAGAAACAAACAGGCACTGCATTATTAAAACCTTACGCTGTGGAGCATTACGCTGATATAGATGTTGAGTATACAGATGTAAAATCTTCTGTAGGTCTACATAGAATTATTCTCACAAAATCAAAACAAAAAACACAGAAAAAGCCGCTTCTTGTATTTATCGGCGGTATTGGGTGCTATTCCCTAGATACACCTGTAGACACTTCCCGTGGTGAAACTCAGCTACTCAATACTTTAGCAAGACGAGGCTTTGTCACTGCTAGACTTGAGAAGCCTGGGGTTGGGGACGGAGTGGGACATAGTAAACCCTGTAATGAAATAAGTTTTGAAGAAGAAAAAAATGCTTACGTAGCTGCGATCGAAAAACTAAAGAAGAGGAGTGATGTAGATGAGAATTCAGTTTACATTTTTGGGCATAGCATGGGTGGAGTTTTTGCGCCACTCGTCGCTGCATCTACAAATGTGAAAGGTATTATCACATACGGAACAATAGGGTCTAACTTTTTGGAGCATCTTGCCAAAACAAGAAGAACAATTGGCGAAGCTTTTAATTTTCAACCTGAACAAATTGATGCACTCGTGAAGGATTATTGCGAGTGTGCTACCTATTACTTTGCCGATAAAATGACAACACAACAAGCGGCAAAAAAGAAAGAAGTGTGTGCTGAATATCTTTCTGTTTTTGATCTTAGGTCAAGGAGCTATAACGATGAATTATACTCCTACAACATTCCGTTACTCTGGAAAGGTTATAAAGGAAATGTCTTGTTTTTGTGGGGAGAAAGTGACTACGTATCATCCCGAGACGATCATGAAATATTAGCTCGAGCTTTAAAGAGTTACAATGAAGCGAGGTCTGAATTTCAAACAGTAAAAAACACGGATCATGGGATGAATAAAGCTAATTCTTTTCAGACAGCAACCCTGAATCAAGGTAGCTACAATAGTGAAATAGACTTGATCGTTCTTTCGTGGCTAAAAAAAATAGCATAATTTTTTATGAAACGCGCTATTTCTTTCATTACACTAATGCTTCTTTCTACTGTAATAAATGCAAGTTCATTTCAGGCATTTGTAAAAGGTTTTTTAGATCAATATCGGATGCTTAATATTCCTCAATTGACTTATGATTACCATGAATATTTCTCGTCTGTATCAACCCTGCCATCTCTCGAAAAACAAAATGACTTTTTTGTACAATCTCGAAAAGAATTGAAATCATTTCAATTAAATGATTTAAGAGAGAACGATAAGTTGGATTATACTCATATAAACTATGAAATAAATAACAACCTTGAGAGAATAGCCTTAGAAAAGAAATGGGTGTTGAGCGAAAGAAAAAAACCATTAGGCGGGCTTTATGCTCTAGAGAATTATAAAGAATGGTATCAATACTTTATAAAAAAATACACATCGGTTTTTATCACTCCTGAAGAAGTAGATGCATTTGGTCGACAAGAGGTAAGAAAAATTCAGATGAAAATCGACTCTATAAAACGGCAAATAGGAATTGTTGAAAATAAACAGTTCTACAACTACCTTAAGAGTAGTTCATTTATTATTACAGATAAAATTGACTTAGTTGAACGATTCAATAGAATAGATAGCATTGTTCGTAGCCGGTTAAAAGACTTCGTTGCTATTGAAAGTGTTCCTGCTGTATACCCTATTGAATGGGCAGATGCAACTGTATTTACTCCTCCGGGAATGTATCTGAACAAAAAGCACAACGCTTATGGGAAAGATGTGTTCATGTATAATTTTTATAACGAACAGTTTAATAGACGAACTATTGAATGGGTTTATATGCATGAGGCTATACCGGGTCATCATTTACAATCATCATTTGCAAAACTGAATGAATTACAAGAAACATTTTTGTACCCCGGCAATTTTGAAGGGTGGGCATGTTATGTAGAATATTTTGGAAAGCAGTTAGGATTATTTCAGGATATCTATACAGAACTAGGAAAGTGGGAATGGGATCTTGTGCGTTCTGCAAGATTGGTATTAGATGTTGGTATTCACTATTATGGTTGGTCTCAGGAAAAGGCTCTACAATATTGGAAGCAAACCATTCCAAATCAACTTGACATTGCTGAGAGAGAAATAACTCGCGTTACGAATTGGCCTTGCCAAGCACTAAGTTATAAGATCGGGGCAGATTATATTTTTAAGTTGAGGGCTCAATGGATCAATGATACGAAGCATGAAAGTAATGCACAGTTTCATAATTGGTATTTATCAAATAGTAATCGCCCACTTGTCATTCTTAAAAATCATTTATCATCATGTTTAAGTTCTGTTTATTGATTATGTCGTCACTAGTAGTGCTAGTATATACTACTTGTGCTGTTGCGCAAAAGTTAACTAACGATCATGTGGTCATCAAAGAAGTTGGGGTAGAATGTGCCTATCCGCGGTTGTCTAAAGACAAAGGGAGAATATTGTATCAATCAAACAAAACCGGTAAATGGCAACTATATATTTACGAAATAGCAACTAGTAAACAAACAAGACTCACAAACGATACATTCAATAATTATTTCCCCGATTGGAATGATGATAATACTTTAATAGCTTTCGTAAGTGATAGAAATGCAAATGAAGACATTTATATAATGAATACAAAAGGGGAAAATATTAAGCAAGTTATTGAGGACAAAGGCAGAGATATACATCCTTATTTCAGTCCTGATGGAAAATTCTTGTTATTCAACAGTAAAAGTGCTAATGGATCACTTGATATTTTTACATATGATTTGCAAGAAAATAAAACTGCTCAGCTAACAGATACAGCCAATGATAATGAAAGATGTGCAAGATATAATTTTATGATGTCACGAATTGTTTTCTTGAGAAACAATGACCATAGCGATGATGTATTTATTATGAATATGAATAATGGTTTAGTTGAAAACCTTTCCAATACACCTGTATATACGGACGGATGGCCGATGTTTGAGAGTAATGGTGATTGGATCTATTTTTCTTCTATGGAAAATGGCACCTACTCGATCTACCGAATGAAAGAAGGACAAAATAGTAAACAGCAACTAACATTTGCAAAACAGAATGAGGAAGATGCCCGCGTATTTGTTGCATCTGGAAACGACCTGATTGTTTATAACAAACGAGTAGGCAATACTATTGAGATAAGAATAGCAGAGATTAAATAATTTATGCTATGTGACCGATGTGTCTCAATCAATTCATTGACTACCTTTGCTCCGCAAATATTAATGCAATGTTTCAAAGGATATTTTATCTATTAGCCATTTCAACGTTCTTTTTTTTTCAATCCTGTACTGAAAACAGATTACATGAGCAAGAAGACCTTGGTGCTATTTTCAAAAAATATGATGTGCACGATGCTTGTTTTATGCTCCGCGATCATACGCACGATAATGTTTACTATTATAATAAGGACCGTGCAATAAAAAGATATTCACCGGCATCTACCTTCAAAATTTTCAACTCTCTTGTAGCGTTAGAAACTGCCATTGCACCGGATGAAAGGCTGATGATAAAATGGGATAGTGTAAAGCGATGGAATGAAGATTGGAGCAGAGATATGGATATGCGTGAGGCATTTAAGGTGAGTAATGTTGCTTATTATCAAGAGCTTGCAAGGAGAATTGGGGGAGATTACATGCAGCATTATATTGATACAGTTCAATACGGTAATAGAAAAATGACCGGTAAGCTAGATGAGTTCTGGTTGAACGACACACTGCAAATATCTGCAGATGAGCAGTTGGGGTTTGTAAAGCGTTTGTATTTTGATGAATTGCCATTTTCTGATCGCTCGCAACGGATAGTACGAAGTATTATGCTTCGTGAGGATTCCACCAATTACAAACTTTATTATAAAACAGGAACATTTGTAAAGAAAGATTCTATGCTATGCTGGATCGTTGGTTTTGTAGAGCATATAGTGCCTGTTACCGAACATGAAAAGTCTAAGAATAAAACCGGTGTACGCACCTATCCTTACTTTTTTGCACAAAACTTTACTGTGCCGGATGATGGTTCTGGAAAATGGTTTGATATACGCCTGAAGATCCTACACGAGATCTTAGAAAAAATGGTGTTTCAGAAAACGGGTTAGAAAAGTCGTTTAAGAACGTTGTAAATAACGTTGGGTTTTCCTAAAGTATAGAAATGCAACACGGGAACTTTATTCTTTAGAAGGTCTTTACATTGTTCTAAAAGCCATTCTTCGCCTATTTGTTCACAATCTTTGTCGCTCTTCGCTTTCATCATTTCATTGTAGAAATCAAGTGGCACTTCTGCATTGAATACAGAAGGGATCATCGTCATTTGACG
>CBFGYQ010000171.1:0-5118 GCA_965652995.1 uncultured bacterium | reverse complement strand
TAATAAAGAATGAAGCGCCTGAAATTGGAGATCATAATTTCTATTTTTTGGAATACTATGTTGTGCTCGGTGTAAATTTTAGAATGAATAGACTGTTTAGTTTTCTGAAGAAGTAACGAAAATAAATATTCCCATTTCCCTTATCTTTACACCACCTCGACAATATTATTCTCACTTCTCTTTTCATTCAGAATAAAACTTGTCAATATTAATTGCGTGATTTCTTCACGTGCAAAAATTAAGAGAATACGGTGCTAATAGCCGCTTATTCAGAATCACAAATCAACAAAAACAACGAATCAACTCAAATGGAATATAATACTACGCGCAGCAAAATGCTGATGCCCGAATACGGAAGAAATGTGCAGAGAATGGTGGAATATGTAATGACCATCGAAGACAAAGATAAACGCTTGAAGCAAGCCGAACTTATCGTGGAATTGATGGCGACACTCACACCGCATTTAAAAACCATCGAAGATTACAAACACAAACTTTGGGATCATCTTTATCAGATGACGGATTTTCAATTAGAGGTAGATGGACCTTATCCACCACCATCTCGCGAGGAGGTCATGAAAAAACCGGAAGTCTTACCTTATCCGAATGAAAATAAAAAGAACAAACATTTTGGAAAGAACCTCACTTCTTTGATCGAAAAAGCATTGAAGGAAGAAGACCCTGAAAAAAAGCAAGGCTTTACACAGATCATCGGGTATTACATGAAGCTTGCATACACTAACTGGCATAAAGAACCCGTGCATGACGACATGATAAAAAATGAGTTGTCAGAGTTGAGCAATGGTGAACTGAAATACGAGAGCGGTGGCTACAAAGTACATTTTGATAATCGCAACTACAAGCAAAACCGTAACAACAATAACAACAACCGCAACCGCAACAATCAAGGTGGTGGTGGCAACCGTAATTTCAATCAAGGTGGTGGCTACAACAAAAACAGAAAGTTTAAGAACAAACAAAAAGGTGGACAGTAATCGTTGACAAGCTTTTTGAATTTCTCATTTTGAATTTTTACTTTGCTATTCATGAGTGCTTTTGAAATACGCGGCGGCAAACCGTTGCAAGGCAGTATTACACCGCAAGGTGCTAAGAACGAAGCACTACAAGTGCTTTGTGCTTCATTGCTTACAGATGAGCCTGTTACTTATACGAATGTTCCGGACATTCTTGATGTGAATACACTCATAGAATTGATGGGAGATATTGGAGTGACTGTTGATCGCCCTTCGCCGAACACAGTTGTATTACACGCCAATAATGTAAATCCTGATTTTTTTATCGATAAAAATTTTAAGAAAAAATCGGGCAAATTGCGTGGTGCTGTCATGATAGCGGGCCCAATGCTGGCACGTTATGGAAGAGCACATATACCACAACCCGGTGGCGATAAAATTGGAAGACGCCGACTTGATACACATATTCTCGGTTTCGAAAAACTAGGCGCTTCTTTCGAATACGATGCAGAAGAAAGTCTCTTCATGTTGGATGGTAAGAATATGAAAGGCACACGCATTCTGATGGAAGAACCTTCGGTAACCGGTACTGCAAACATTGTGATGGCAGCTGTTCTTACCGAAGGTGTTACTACTATTTACAATGCAGCTTGCGAACCCTATGTGCAACAGCTTTGTAAAATGCTCAATAAAATGGGCGCGCACATCAGCGGCATCGGTTCTAATCTTATCACGATAGAAGGGGTGAAGAAACTGAAAGGTTGTGAGCATAGATTATTGGCAGATATGATCGAAGTAGGTTCGTTCATTGGTCTTGCAGCAGCCACTAAAAGTGAGATCACGATCAAAGATGCAGATGTCGCTCATTTAGGCATCATCCCTGATATATTTGAGCGATTGGGCATTAAACTTGTCATAGATGGTAATAACATACACATACCTGCACAAGAAAGTTACCGCATACAAAAATTCATAGATGGCTCTATTCTCACGGTGTACGACCATCCATGGCCAGGCTTCACACCAGATTTGCTAAGCATCGTTTTAGTTACGGCTACACAAGCAAAAGGTACTGTACTCATTCATCAAAAAATGTTTGAAAGCCGCTTGTTCTTTGTAGATAAGCTCATAGAAATGGGTGCACAAATAGTTCTCTGCGACCCGCACCGTGCGGTGGTCATTGGGCTTGACAGACAGATCATGCTGCGAGGCATAACGATGGTATCGCCGGATATACGTGCAGGTGTGGCATTGCTGATAGCAGCTTTGTGTGCACAAGGAAAAAGTACCATTCAAAACATCGACCAAATAGACAGAGGTTACGAACGAATTGATGAACGCTTGAATGCATTAGGTGCTGATATAAGACGAGTAGAATAATTTTTTGCACTTAGCTTGGTTGCTGCTATTGAGTTTGATTTGCGACGCTCCGTTCATCTACATTTCACTATTCAACAACTTGTTTATAGGTGATTTTATTGTTGCTGATTTTGAAGTAATACCAATTAGACATTAAACTAGTTCATTGAGCTTGTCGAAATGAATTGCTGAGAAGGCTTCGACAAGCTCAGCCCACCCATTTTAAAGTCTATATGCTATAAATCCATGAAAATGTTGTGTCAATAATGCCGAACAAAATCACAAATCAACGCAATCACAAATGAACAATCATAACCATTTCATGAAAGAAGCCCTTCGTCAGGCGCAACTCGCTTTTGATGCAGATGAAGTACCCATCGGAGCTGTAGTGGTTTGGAATGAGAGGATCATAGCCCGTGGTCACAATCAAGTAGAACTTCTCAAAGACAGCACAGCCCATGCAGAAATGATCACACTCACATCAGCCTTTAATGAACTAGGTAGCAAATACCTTCCTGAAGCCACGCTCTATGTCACCATCGAACCCTGCTTGATGTGTTGTGGAGCGATGTATTGGAGTAAGATCGGTAAAGTAGTCTATGGTGCAGAAGACATCAAAAACGGTTACAGGAAAACGACCGGTACGAACAATCCTTTTCATCCTAAGACAGAGATCATCAAAGGAGTAATGGCAGAGGAATGTGTGCAATTAATGAAGGATTTTTTTGCGAGGAAGCGGTAGAAAATGAATATGGCTTGTGACAACCAAATGCTTTTTACTAATTTGTCGTCTATGATTCTGTAATCTCCTTCTACATGAAAAAGTATCTATATCTATCTCTTATCTGTTTATTTGCGTTTATAAAAAACAGTACTGCTCAGAGCAAACACAACACAATGAGATTAGTATGGGTTACGGATACTTTATGAGAGAACAATTTTTTAATGGAATTGGTCCTGGATATAAGGTAAATACCGGGCTTGATGAAAAGGAGATATTTATTAGAAAAAATATTGACGCAAAAGCTAGCATTAATAATTTTTCAAAATCAGGTTGTGTAAGTATAAATTATCGTAGGATCGTTTATAAAAAACTAAACGTAGGACTTGCACTGCTTGCAGAAAAAAAGCAGGCTGATATTTTCGCTAATAACAACCAAGTAGGTTTTTACTTCAGGAAAGCAATAACAGTAGCTGCTGAAAGCAAAGTGGTTTATGGAAATAGAGGCATTGTAAATGTGTATGGTTTATTTGGGTTAGGTGCTACATTCATCCATCAAAAGATTCAAGGTGATAATGGAGCATTGTCGAAAACCGCTGATACTTATTTCAATTTCCAGATCTCACCGGTAGGAGTTTCTATAGGAAAGTCTTTAAGAGGATTTGCTGAGACAGGATTTGGTTATAAGGGCATTGTACACTTAGGTGCAGCATACAAATTCTAAACAAAGTTTTTTCAAAAAAATAAGTGCAAAAACAAGGTTCTTCGGGATGTTAGCGAAGCACATCTCGAAGTTATAATAAAGCGGATTTGCAATCCGCCATATACCAAAACATAAACCTGCCGAATAGACAATAGAACGTACAAGAGTGCGACGCAACGATGCTTAATAGTAGCCACCAAGCTAAGTGCAAAAATCAACCTAACTCAAATACCAATACGCTCCCATCTGCACAAAAAAACCTACGATGTAGCCGAGCCAAACCTGTCCGCGGCTGTGCGCATCTAAGATGAGGCGCGCCGTACCAATGATGCCGGCAATGAGGATGGTTATGAAAAGTGGTAACGCCATATTCACAGGGCTTTGCAGCATGAGGACGACCATCATAGCGATAGAGCCTCCGGCTGCCGCCGTGTGCATACTTACTTTGAAAAATATATTGATCATGAACAGCGCGATGATGTTCCAAAAACTACCAAGTAATAAGACACGCAAGAGAAACGGTGCGTTGACATTCTTCATTGACCAATAGGCCCAGAAATAAAATATCATTGTCAGGATTAGCGGTATGATACGCTCTTTTTGATCTTCCAGTTTGATACTTTTTGCAAACCCCACGCCTTTTAAAAGCAAGATGGCGACAATAGGGAAGAATAACGTATTGACGATAACAGGTGCGATAATGGGAAACGGTTGTTTACTAAAGTCGGCAACATTAAATCCTGCAAACGATTGCGGCGATAGTTTATAAAGCAGCAGCGTCATCATGGTAGGCATAAAAACCGGATGAAACACATAGCTGATGATATTGGCAAGTGCGCGCAGTGTTTTGGATGACGTGTGTGGGACAGTTTGTTCGCTCATTGATGCTGCAATATTAGAACCTTGTTTTTTCTTGACAAAGACAACTAATATTTTTTCCTACGATAGTCGCCGCGCTTCCACGCCTCGTAAAACTCTGCCCAAGCCAAGGGATTGAAAATGTTCATAGGTTTTTGAACACCGTAATACACCGCATTATTGGCTTGCATGTTTTGATAGGCTGACTGATGTTCTCTTCCATCGCGAGGCAGCATATAAGCAAGTATTTTCAACGTTTGTTCGTCTGTGTTCTTGCGTGCTATCTCGTATTTGTCGTCTGGTATTTTTTGATATTTGAAAGCGTAGTCAAATTCATCTTTAGATAGATAAGGGCGCACAATAGTTTCAGGAAGATAGAAGGTGTCTTGAACCATGAGTTGTATCAAAGAAACATAATTACCCAATACATTATTAGGCACTACATATTCTTTACTTCTAAAACCTAATGAATGAAAGAACAGCGTATCACCTTTATAAACTAC
>CBFGYQ010000170.1:0-5118 GCA_965652995.1 uncultured bacterium | reverse complement strand
GCAAAGTTAGTTTCACACAGAGGGCACAGAGAAATTGAGGAAATGAGAAAACTGCTTTGTGAACTCTTAAACTTCGTGAGTACTGTGTGAAATAAATGCTGAATAGCGAAACGAACGATGAACGGAGCGTCGCAACGAAGTTTAATAGTAAGGTAAAAGCTAAGGACATAAATAGTTGAGTGAGAGTTTTTGAATTTTACATTTTGAATTTTGATTTATAAATGAACGCAATAATTGCAGCAGCTATAATCGGGGTGATCTTGATGTTTGTGGGGATGAGTACGGAAAACAGGAATGTGGCTGTGACCGTGGGCGTGTTGTTGCTCGTTGGTTTGCTGGGTGTGAATGTGTGGGAAGCGATGCAACTGACCCATAACGGAATTGCCCTGCCGCCGAAAATGTACTTCAGCAATATGGTGCGTTTCGATGGTTTTTCTGTGTGGTTCAATCTTATGATGACGGGTTGTACGGTGTTGTATGCGTTGCTTTTGGGTAAGGAAATCAAGAAAGTCGGTTTGCATGTAGCGGAATATTTCGCGTTGATATCGTTTATCCTTGTAGGTGTGTATCTGCTTTCGAGCTATAATAATATGCTGATGTTGTTCTTGGGGATAGAAATACTTTCTATACCTCAGTACATCTTAGCTGGCAGCGACAAGCGTAATTTGAAAAGCAGTGAAGCCTCATTGAAATATTTTTTGATGGGGGCTTTTACTACGGGTATTTTACTGATGGGTATCACGCTCATTTACGGTTCTACCGGAACCTTTTATGTAACGGATTATGTGGGTCTGCAATCGCAAGGGCTGAATCCAATGGTGATAGCGGGAATAGTGTTGTTG
Source organism: uncultured bacterium (assembly GCA_965652995.1). Taxonomy (GTDB): domain Bacteria; phylum Bacteroidota; class Bacteroidia; order Chitinophagales; family Chitinophagaceae; genus JAFIGV01. The sequence goes on along the minus strand of CBFGYQ010000170.1, from coordinate 4,276 downwards.
ATAATAGCTTTTGGTTTTAAAATATCTGCTGCGCCTATGCATATGTGGACGCCGGATGTTTACGATGGTGCGCCTACTCCGTTCACAGCCTTCATGAGTACGATTGTGAAAGCAGGTGCATTTGTTGGTTTTTTGCGTTTGTTCCAAAACTCTTTTGGTCAGTTGAATGAACATTGGATGATGTTGTTGGCAATCGTTACAGCAGCTACGTTGTTTGTTGGGAATATCACAGCAGTATTCCAGCAAAGCGTGAAACGTATGTTGGCTTATTCGTCTATTGCTCAGGCAGGTTTCATGTTGTTTGCAGTGGTAGCGGTGAATGATATGTCGTGGAAAAGCATCATGATCTATGTGATAGCGTATAGCGTTGCTACGATTGGTATGTTCTCTGTGTTGATAAAAATGAAAGATTATACCTACGACGGTTTCAATGGTTTGGCGAAAAAAGAGCCTGTGATGGCTTTTTTTACCACGATATTTTTATTGTCGCTTGCTGGTATTCCTCTGACGGGCGGTTTTATGGCTAAATACATGGTGCTGATGAGTGCAGTGAAAGACGGTAATTTGTTTTGGTTAGTAATCTTTGGATTGCTAATGGCTGCTATTAGTGCCTATTATTATTTCCGCGTTATCATGGCGATGTACTTCAAAAACGGCGAAGCTGAATTGAATACTGAAGTAACAGCTACTGATAAATTCTTATTAGGTATCACTTGTGCTTTGGTGATATTGATCGGTGTGGCACCGGGGTTGTTTTTACTCAACTAATTCTTTTTCACGAATTCTTTTCAGGCGATCTTTTTAAGTCTTAGAAGTAAGGCATATCATTACTATCACAATCATTTATCTTTGCCACTATGTCATCATTGAAACAGCAATTGCAGCTACATGAACAGGAAATAAACACTTTGAAAATAAGTGATACTAAAGAGTTGGAAGAATATCGTATTAAGTATTTAGGTACGAAAGGCATTGTGAAGGCCATGTTTGGTGAGATGAAGTCGGTGCCGGTAGAAGAGAAAAAAGAAGCAGGTCTTTTGCTAAATGCATTCAAGCAACTTGCAGAGAGAAAATACGAAGAACATACTCATCTGCAACAATCCGATAAAAAGAAAGAGAATACAATTGATATAAGCCTTCCTGCTGATAAAATTCCTTTAGGTACAAGGCATCCTTTACGTGTAGTAGAAAATGAGATCGTTTCTATTTTTGAGAAGATAGGTTTTCAAGTGGCAACAGGACCGGAAATAGAAGACGACTGGCATAATTTCACCTCACTGAATATGCCTGAAAATCATACGGCGCGCGATATGCAGGATACGTTTTACATTTCTCAAAATCCTGATTATGTATTGCGTACGCATACATCATCCGTGCAAGCGCGCGTGATGGAGAAAGGTGAACTTCCTGTGCGTGTGATTTGTCCGGGTCGTGTATATCGCAATGAAACTATTTCGGCAAGAGCGCATTGTTTCTTCCATCAGTGTGAAGGGTTGTACATTGATAAAGATGTTTCTTTTGCAGACTTAAAGCAAACACTCTACTATTTCGTTACCGAGATGTTTGGTGAAGGAACTAAAGTCCGTTTTCGTCCATCTTATTTTCCATTCACTGAGCCGAGTGCCGAGATGGATATTTCTTGTACAGTTTGTGGCGGCAGTGGTTGCAGCCTTTGTAAGCACACGGGTTGGGTGGAGATTTTGGGTTGTGGTATGGTGCATCCTAATATGCTTCGCAACTTCAACATAGACCCTGAAGTATATACAGGATTTGCTTTTGGAATGGGTGTAGAGCGTATCACACAGATAAAATATCAGGTGAATGACTTGCGTTTATATTCACAGAATGATGTTCGATTTTTAAGGCAGTTTCAGTCGTTGTAATCATGTGTAAATAGTTGACTATGCACCAGCTTCTTTTGCTCATTGTATTTTTCTCGACAACAATGAGTCTACAAGTTCAGGCGCAAAACGGTGATTCTTTCTATCGAAAAAATATTCAACTTCATCGACATTACAGCGAAGTAATTCATCAACAAAATGCATTTACAACTTCAGAAAAAGTCACTATAGAAAAGCTGATAGGCTCATGGAGTTTTACAACTTCTTGGAGACCGTCTGATACTCAAACTTATTACAGGGTTGAAAAGATAGAAGATTTTGGGCTGACTTTTGAGAAAGGAATTTGCAAACAATATTTCATTGCTAAGGATAGTGTTAGATACATGCTGTGGTTATGGGGTGTAGAAAAAGATACTTTATTTACTGCTTTTGCACCGGAAGATTTGTTTGGAGATACATTTTTGGTGAAAGAACAAATTATATCATTACACGATGATACAATCGTATTGAAACAACTTGATAGAGATACGCTTTCGTCAGCTGTTTTGTGCGGTATTGGACCGGAAAGAATAAGATTTTTTGAAATCACACTCCCGAAATATACAGGCGACCTTCAGAAAAATTTAGAAAAAGAGTTTGAAGCATATGATCCGTTGGAAGAATATTATCAGACAACAATTTTCTTTTATGTCAATTGTAAAGGAGAATTACTTCAAGTGTATCCATACGGAGAAAAAGATTATGGCTTTGAGAGGAAGGTAGTTGGTTTTCTGAAAAAATCTGGAAAGTGGCAACCTGCGTACTATAATGGAATTAACTATGATTCTCGGTTGAAAATGGATGTAGAATGGTACAAGGGAAATATAAGCTACCGTATCACAGATAGAAAATTGTAGAGATTTAAAGCTTTGAGCAGTTACATTTGCCACAATCTTAACCATCCAACATTGATATTAGTCACCGGCGCATCAGGATTTTTAGGGCAGCATCTCGTGCAGCGTTTGTCGCAAGAAGGTGAACCGGTTCGCGCTATTTATCATAATACTCCTCCAAGCGCATTACTGAAAAACTTATCCAACATCACTTGGCAACAGGCAGACCTACTTGATGTGTATGATGTGCAAGAGATCATGCGAGATGTGAAACAGGTATATCATTGCGCAGCCATTGTTTCTTTTGATGCGAAGGATAAAAACGACTTGCTGCATGTAAACATAGAAACCACCACCAATGTGGTGAATGCAGCGTTAGATGCCGGTGTTGAGAAGATGGTGTATGTGAGTTCTGTGGCATCGCTGGGTAGAAGTGTGACCGATAAAGAAATAACAGAAGATACCGAATGGGAAGAAAGTCCGCATAACTCGACTTACAGCAAAAGCAAATATTTTGCGGAGATGGAAGTGTGGCGTAGTATGGCAGAGGGCTTGAATACAGTTGTCATAAATCCGGGAATTATTTTAGGGGAAGGCGATTGGGAAAAAGGCTCGGCAAAACTCATCCAAACAGCCGACGAAGAATTTCCTTATTATACAGAAGGTATCAATGCTTTTGTAGATGTAAAAGATGTGGTTAACATTGCTTTGATGGTAATGAATAGTGATGTTATAGAAGAGCGATTTATTGTAAGTGCCGGCAATTTTTCTTACAAAGAAATATTCACGTTAATGGCTGATGCATTGCAAAAAAAACCTCCGCATATCAGAGCCAATAAATTCCTAACAGGTCTCGTGTGGCGATGGAGTGTTTTGAAATCTTTTTTCACCAAAGAGCAACCCACTATTACCAAAGAGACAGCAACTACAGCACAGAAAAAAGCATATTACAACAATGAAAAATTGTTGAATGCATTTCCGTCATTCGCCTACACACCTATGAAAGAAACTATTGACCGAATGGCAAAGCAGTATTTAGCTGATAAAAATTTGCAGTAAAATTTGGTTAATTAGAAAAAACATTTGTAATCTTGCAACAGTAAGGCATTGAAGGCTCTTCTGGTCTTGCTTATCTTCTCAAAAGAGTTTCCTGAAATTTTTTAGACGGGTTTAATTTTCAAAACAACTTAACGATACATTACTTCATTTAGAACTTTCTAAAAGCATGCCTTACGACATTTCTCAACTTAGCGATATGCTTGTTCCGGAATTGCTGGACGTAGCAGAACGCCTTAAGATTACCAACACCCAAACTATGGATAAACAAACGCTGATTTACAAGATTTTAGATCATCAAGCAGTAAGCAACGGCGGTGGTAGCAGCGAAAAAAACGCATCACAACCTACAGAAGAAAAAAAGAAAAGAGGCAGAAAACCGAAAGCTGAAGACAATAATACCGAAGAAAAAACGGAGGAAGCTGCTGAAAATACTGAAGCAACAAATCAAGAAAAAAGAAAACGCACACGCAAACCGAAAGGTGCTTCCAATTCATCAGCAAATAA
>CBFGYQ010000169.1:0-5140 GCA_965652995.1 uncultured bacterium | reverse complement strand
CCCTGGGGGATTAGTGGGAGCTGGCCGTATAAGACCTGCCGGAGCGCAAATGTAAGAAGATAATTGAAAAATAATAGTTGAAATACTTTTTGTTAGGCATGCTTTTTATGTTAATGAAAAGAAAATAACGATTATAGAATGTCTGTACTACCCGCTTCCTCACAAGAAGATGATTTACAAAACATTATTGCAGAGTTAGAATTAAGAAATAGAGAACTGCTTAAACAAAATCAAGAGTTGGAGTCCTTTGCGTATGTTGCAGGTCATGACCTGCAAGAACCGCTTAGAAAAATTCAGATTTTCAGCAATCGTATTCTTGAAATGGAGAAAGAAAATTTTTCAGTTGTAACTAAGGATCATTTTAATAGAATATTGTCTGCAACCTCGAGAATGCAGAAGTTAATTGATGCATTGCTTAACTATTCTAGAACCGGAACTGATGAGAAAATTTTTGCCAAACAAGATTTGAATTTACTTCTTGCAGAAGTAGAACAAAATTTGCAGGATGCTATACAAGAAAAAAATGCAACACTTCATGTTGCTGATCTGCCATCATTGTCTGTCATACCACATCAGTTTGTACAACTTTTAGAAAATTTAATATCGAATTCACTCAAGTACAGCAAAGAAGGTGTACCTCCCCTAATAGATCTGGATGCAGAATTAGTTGAGATTCCTAACTTAAATAATGCTCCTGAAAAATATTGGTGTCTAAAGTTATCTGATAATGGTATTGGTTTTGAAGAAAAATACACTGAGAAAATATTCGAATTATTTCAGAGGCTGCATGGTAAACATGAATATGAGGGAACAGGTATAGGACTTGCGATTTGTAGAAAAATTGTACAAAACCATAATGGCTTTATTAGGGCCGAAAGTACTCCCAATGAAGGAGCAATATTTAAAATTTATATTCCTGAAAATGCATGACCGGAGATTATTTTTAGTAAAGGTTTAAGGCTTATTTTTGCAGCCTAAAAAATAGTCATGCTAAAAAATTTTCTAAGAACCTTATTGTTGATAGTTGTATTCAGCCCAACTGGATTTGCACAAACCAAACCTATAAAATGTGGTTATGAAACTGTATTAAGTCAGTACGAGAAAGCTTTTCCGGGATTTAAAGACGCTCAAAGCGAATACTATCAAAAAGTTAGTGATGCTAATGTAGGAAAGCTCAATAAGGCCACAGCTGGTGTTTACACGGTGAATGTGGTTTTTCATATAGTATACAACACTCCAGAGGAAAATTTGGATGATACAATAATTTATAACCAATTAGATATACTTAATAAAGCATATCGCCATACCCACGCAGATGTAGGAAATACACGACCGATCTTTCAGCCATTCGCTGCAGATGCTGAGATCGAATTTCAACTTGCTACTAAAGATCCTAACGGTAATCCTACAACCGGCATTACCAGAACTTATACAGACATCAAGGCTTTCGGAGATTTGATTGCGTTTTTTTCAGGTAATTTAGATTCATTAGAAAGAGTAAAATATTCTAGTCAAGGTGGTATTGATGCTTGGCCAACCGATCGTTATTTGAACATCTGGGTAGCTGACATTAGTGATCCAACCTTCGGACCTGCCTTATTAGGTTATGCTACTCCACCAATGAATCCATTACCTCCAAACTGGAACGGTTATCCACTGGGTCCTTTAGTGGATGGTGTAGTGTTGTTGCATCAAATCGTAGGAGATAATAATCCCAACATAGGTGTTCTTGCACCGTATGCTTCTAAAGCTAAAACTGCTGTACATGAAGTAGGGCACTACTTAGGGTTAAGACATATTGGAGGCGATGCACAAGATTGTGCGAGTTCTAATGATGGAATTGATGATACCCCAACAATGCTTCAATCAACACAACTGGTAAATGCTTGTCAAGATACTGCTGCAAACTCATGTTCTGTGGGAGCAATTGATACAGTTGATATGTGGGAGAACTACATGGACTACTCTAATGATATGTGTCAAACAATGTTTACAAACGGACAGGTTGCTTTGATGCGTAGTGTTATATCAAACCAACGATTTACAACACTAGGAACCAAAGACGTAATAAAAAATAAACCCACTTTTACTATTTATCCTAACCCTGCTGCCAATACAATTTATGTTGACTATCCTAAAAAGATCAATTCTTATAGCATTTATAATATACTAGGACAGGTTGTACAATCTGCTGATGCAATGACAATGACAAAAAAACAGATAGAATTAAAACCTCTGCCGTCATCAAATTATATATTGGAGTTGAATACTTCTGAAGGTAAGTTATATCAGCGCTTTCAAATTAAATAGTACTAAAACTTATCGAATACATATGAGACCGGTACTTCCGGTCTCTTTTTTTGTAACATTTTTCAAAATCCATACGATACAAAAAGGGTGATTTCCTCCAATGTGGACTCACACAATCCTTACTTCAAAGTTTTTTTAATAGTTTTCCATTTCTCAATAAATAAGTTTTCCATGCAACTCACCATCAGCAACGTCAGCAAAACCTACAACAATGGGTTGAAAGCACTTAATGATATCAATCTTACTATAGATAAAGGAATGTTTGGATTGCTTGGACCAAACGGAGCAGGCAAATCAACATTGATGCGCACGATAGCAGCTTTGCAAGACCCTGATAGTGGAAGCATTAAGTTGGGTGATATCAATGTGTTGCAGGATAAAACAGCACTGAGAAAAGTATTGGGCTACTTGCCACAAGATTTCGGGTTTTATCCCAAAGTGACTGCAGTTGATTTACTCACGCATTTTGCCGTGTTGAAAGGTATCAGCAATAAAAAAGAACGTAAAGAAATTGTAGATGCGTTGTTGCAACAAACCAATCTTTACGATGCGCGTAGAAGAAATGTAAGTGATTATTCCGGTGGTATGCGTCAGCGTTTTGGTATTGCACAAGCACTGTTGGGAAATCCGAAATTGATAATTGTTGATGAACCAACGGCAGGTTTGGATCCTATGGAACGCAATCGTTTTCATAATTTATTGAGTGAGATCGGAGAGCAAGTAATCGTGATACTTTCTACGCATATAGTAGATGATGTAAAAAGTCTTTGCAACAGAATGGTGGTGATGAATAAAGGAATGATAATGTTTGAAGGAACACCTTACGAAGCACAGCAAACCGTTCAAGGAAAAATTTGGCGTAAGACCATTGAGCGAAATGAATTTGATGATTACAGAAAAAATTATACAGTAATCTCTTCAAAATCACATGAAGGAAAATTGGCGATACATACTTATGCAGATGCTTTGCCGGGAGAAGGTTTTGAACAAGTGAATGCAGATCTTGAAGATGTATATTTTTCTACCATCACTAAAAATTAATTGCCGTCATGTTTGCAGAAATATTTTTGTTTGAGTTGAAGTTGGCATTTAAAAAGCCCGCGACTTATATCTACTTCGCTATCTTTTTTATTCTTTCATTATTGCTTGGTCTTGCTGTTGCTGGCGTTTTCAATACAGCGCAACAAGACACAAATGTAGTTGGTAATTCTGCTTATGCAGTTTCAGGCATATTGGCAGGAATGAATGACAACATTCTCGGTTTGGTGAATAGTGTGATACTCGTGGCGGTGATGGCAACGGCTATTCAAAAAGATTATGAATACAACACACATCCTTTCTTTTTTACCAAACCCATTTCCAAAGGTGGTTATTTCTTCGGAAGATTTTTTGCTGCCTTTCTGGTGGGTGTGTTTGTTTTTTCAGGACAATTATTAGGTTATTGGATAGGTACTTTGTTTGGAATGGATACGCCACTGATGGGTGAATTTAAAGCAATAAATTACTTACAGCCTTTCGTTTTATTCACGGTACAAAACCTTTTTCTTTTAGGCATTATCATTTTTGGGATTACCACATTTACACGTTCTACTTTATCCGCTTATTTGTTTTGTATTATTCTTTTGGTGATAAGAATTATTACCGATAGCATTACCGCGGATCTTGAAAACAGCGATACAGCAGCTATTTTAGAACCATTCGGTAAAGAAGCCCTCAGTCAAATTACCAAATACTGGACACCCGAAGAGCAAAACACTAAGCTCATTCCACTCGCCGGAAATCTTTTATACAATCGTTTACTTTGGTTGGGAATTGCTGCTGCTATAACAGCTGTTTGTTTTCTCAAATTCAGCTTCACACAATTCTTACAACCTTTTACTTTATTCAAACGCAAAGAAGAAAAATCAATTGCTGCACCTGAGCAACTGCAATCACTAAGTTTGTTACCTGTACCCGAAAAAGATTTCTCTACAAAAGCCAACTGGAAAAATCTTTGGTATCTCGCACGTTTCGAATTTTTGAAGATGGTGAAAAGTCCTTTCTTCATTATCATTTGTGCGTTGGGTGTAGTTATGATGTTTGTGCTGGCGCAATACATGGGTTCGATGTATGAAACAGAAACACATCCTGTTACTTATAAAATACTTGAAAACGTTGCGGGTATTTTTCAATTCTTCATACTCATTTTTGTTGTGTTTTTCTCAGGTACAATTATTTGGCGCGAACGAGAAACTAAAATGGATGAGCTCGTAGGAGCTACGCCTGTAGGTAATTTCAACTTGTTCTTTTCAAAATACACTGGGTTGATGTTGGTAACTGCATTGCTCCTGTTAGTAGTTATTCTTACCGGAATGACCATTCAGTTTTCGATGGGATTTTATAAGGTAGAGCCTTTACATTATTTCACAAGTGCGTTGCGAATGTTAGTAGATTTTGGCATCACAATCGGCTTATGTTTAGCCGTGCAAGTATTCACACCTAATAAATATTTAGGCTTTTTTCTTTCGTTAGTACCGTTACTTTTTATCACTATTATCTTTAGTTTATTAGAGTGGAATAATCAATTATACATCTTCGGTTCTAATGGTCCGGGTATGCCGTATTCTGATATGAATGGCTATGGACATACAGTGGGAACTTGGTTTTTATACAATGCTTATTGGTTAAGTATTGTTTTTATACTCTGTTTTTTATCACTGAAATTCTTTGCAAGAGGAAAAGAGAAAACCTACAAAGCAAAGTACAGATTAGCAAAAGCAAACTTTACCAAAGTGCATGGTGTTGCGTTGATCGCTTGTTTGTTGATCGCTATTAGCGCTGGTGGATATAT
>CBFGYQ010000168.1:0-5176 GCA_965652995.1 uncultured bacterium | reverse complement strand
ATATTCCCCAATCTCAAAAAACAAGTGGTAATTACCGCAATGCTTTTTTTGCAGGACATCCGGCATTGGTAGCTACGGCAAGTTTTTTTGCTGCTAAAGTCTATGCCGATTATCATCCTCACCAAAAAGGAAAATATTATGTGTATGGCGGAGCGGCTCTAGCTACCGGTGCAATGATCTATATGCGACATATTGCCGGAAAACATTTTCCAACAGATTTATTAGTGGGAACGATTATAGGTGTGGGTGTACCTCATGCTGTTTTGCATTTTCATAAAAAAGCCGCTAATAAGGACAGGGCTTGGAACTTATCACCAAGTGTTGATCCATTTTATGGCGGCGGTTATGGTTTAACTTTCAATTATCGTTTTAAATAAGTGGAGAAGATTTTATTGTTACATGGTGCCATTGGTGCACAAGATCAATTAGAAAATTTAGCGCAACAACTTTCAGATAGATATGAAGTGCTGCGCTTCGATTTTTCAGGACATGGAGGTAAACCATACGCTGATAAACCATTTTCTATTGCATTATTTGCTGAAGAAGTAAAACAGTTTTTTGAAGAAAATAAGCTGAGTAATATTCCCATTTTCGGCTATAGCATGGGCGGTTATGTTGCCTTTTATCTTTCTAAACATTATCCGGGATCAGTTTCCAAAATCATTACTCTTGCCACCAAATTTCATTGGAATGAAGCAATTGCAGAGAAAGAAGTAAAAATGCTGAATCCAGAAAAGATAGAAGAGAAGTTGCCGGCTTTTGCAATGACTCTGCAAGAACGACATGCACCCAACGACTGGAAAGATGTGCTGAAAGGAACACGAGAAATGATGCATGACATGGGCAAGCAAAACCCTTTGCAAATTGAAGATTACAGTAGTATTGATATCCCTTGCCTTGTTCTAATAGGCGACAGAGACAAGATGATCACATTGGAAGAAACTCTCGCCGTGTATAAACAACTACCAAGTGCACAGATGGGAATGTTGCCTAATACGCATCATCCTATTGAGCAGGTGAATGTGGAAATGTTGAATTGGTTTATAAAAGAGTTTGTATAGCTTACTTTTTTGAAGATTGTACAGTTGTTAATTTCTGAAGCTCTTCCACATCTGCTTTGTCTTTTGCTCTCCCGCTAGAAAGTTTAGACAAGATCAAATCATCAAGATGAATGACGGGTAGAGTTAAATCATTTACAGAAACATGAACAATATTAGCTTGTGCACTATCAAACTCTACTCCAGATAATCGTGTTATAAAATCTATTTTTTCAGGTTCTTCACCAAGAGTAAAAACTAAATGTTTTTCAAAATTTAACTTGCTCAATTCCAGTAAACTTTCTTCATCAAACATGCCTATCGACAATGCTTTGATCAATTTGGTTTTATTCTCATTGTTTGGTTTTAACCATAGATCCATGTCATCAGTAGATCGTCTGTAGCCATAATGAATAACCGCATAACCACCTACTAACATGAAATCCACTTTTTCAGTCAGTAATAACTTCAGTATTTCCTGATGCTCGTCAAGAAGAATATTCATTGATAAAAAAGGATAGTTATTTTTTTAGTAGAAGGTTTTTTTTTCGAGTAATTGTGTATTCGTTTAATGAGCTTTACTACATTTTCAATGCGTTCGGCAGGAGTTAGCTTTTTAGCATAAGAAACCTCATCTTCTTTCTGCTCATCAAAAGACTTGTAAACTTTAATACTCCTTTTCATTATCTTAAAATTACTAAACTCTCTTTTGGAAATTCAATCTCCTCTAAATACAATCCACAACCAGCCACACTAAAATCCGCTTTTGTGCAATCTTTCGCTTTAATAATTGCTTTAAAATCATCCACCGAAAATCTACCACGGGCCACTTGCAATTGAGTACTCACTAAACCTCTAACCATTCCTCTAAGAAAACGATTGGCTTTTACTATATAATGAAGTTGGTCTTTATGTCGCTCCCAGTAGCTTTCGAAGATATGGCATTGAAAAGTATAAACCTGCGAATTGCGTTTACAAAAACTTTCAAAGTCAGTGTAATGTTTCAGCATTGCAGCTGTTTCCTGTAGTTTTTCATCATCAAGTTTAAATGGATAATAAAGTGCTCTTTGATGATAGAATGGATTTTTCTTTGAGTAAATTTTATAACGATAAGTTCGGCTTATAGCATCAAACCGTGCATTAAAATCATCGCTCGCTGTGTAGATGTTTTTTACAGAAAGCGAAAAAGGTAACAGAGAATTGAGATTGTACAGAAATTGTTCTTTCAATTCTTTTTCCGTATCAAAATGATAAAAATTGGATAGCGCATGAACGCCTTCATCGGTACGGCTTGCACCGAATGTTGTCATTTCTTCACGAAGCAACGTACTTAATGCATTATTCAATGCTAACTGAACCGTGGGTGTATCTCCTTGCAACTGTGATCCATGAAAATGGGTACCGTCATACATTACCTCCAAAACATAGCGCGTCATTTAGACTTTTATACAGTTAGATGTTAGAAAAAACTCGCGTTATTGCGAGGAGGAACGACGAAGCAATCTCACAGAACATAAAAGTTTACTTGAGATTGCTTCGTGCCTCGCAATGACGTGATTGGTATTTTTTTAAAGGCATCATTATTCCGCCCAACTCATTATATAATTCGGGTCTTCAATACCGGCAGCATCTTCTGTCATTTTCAATGGATGGAACGTATCTACCATTACCGCAAGTTCTTTCGTCTCTTTCATACCGATACTTTTTTCTACAGCTCCCGGATGGGGACCGTGCGGTATCCCTGCCGGATGCAACGTAATCATGCCGCGTGTAACATGTTTGCGGCTCATGAAATCTCCGTCAACATAATACAATACTTCATCACTATCTATATTGCTGTGATTGTAAGGCGCAGGTATGGAGTTGGGATGATAATCATACAAACGCGGCACAAAAGAACAAATCACAAAATTGTTAGCGTCAAACGTTTGATGCACCGGCGGCGGCTGATGCACACGGCCTGTTATCGGTTCAAAATCATGAATGCTCAACGCAAAAGGATATTCATAACCATCCCAACCTATCACATCAAAAGGATGATTGGCATAATAAATGTCATACAGCAAACCTTTCTTCTTCGACTTTATTAAAAACTCACCTTTCTCATCTATCGTTTCCAAGTTTTGCGGCTGACGAATATCTCTTTCGTAAAAAGGTGAATGTTCTAAAAGCTGTCCGTACTTACTCAAATATCTTTTTGGAAAACGCACCGGACTAAAACTCTCAATGATGAATAAGCGATTGGCTTCCGTTTTAAAATTGATTTGATAAATAGTTCCGCGCGGCACCACCAAATAGTCGCCATACGCAAACTCCAACTGTCCATACTGTGTGCGCAACACACCCTCACCTTCATGTATAAAAATCACTTCATCAGCATCTGCATTCTTGAAAAAATAATCCTTCATACTCTGCTGCGGTGCTGCGAGCGATATCTGCACATCATTATTAAATAAAACGATCTTGCGACTGTCTAAATAATCGGCTGCGGGCTTGATGTTGAAACCTTCATAGCTGCGGTGCTTCAAAATATTATCATGTGCGGGCTTTGGCGATACATCTATCGGCTCCTCGCAACGAATGATCTGCGTGGGTGGATGCACATGATACAACAACGAATAGTTGGACGAAAAACCCTCTGTGCTAAAAAGTTGTTCAGAATATAATTTGCCATCCGGTTTGCGAAACTGTGTGTGACGCTTGTGTGGCATCTTGCCAAGCTTATGATAATGCGGCATTGTGTGCTATGATTTTTTTGAGAATGCAAATTTACACAGAAACTCGCGTTTTTCTTTTTTGTTGTCCGAGCTATGGAATGCCGATTGAGCTTTAGTGGCGTTGGCACCGTTCATCTGCTCAAGTCTTACTGTCTTATTCTTATGGATTAGTTCGTTTCAATACCAATTGTAGTTGAAGTACGCAATTCTATCACTCGCGTCATTGCAGCGATCAATAACGTTATGCAACTGAAAGTTGTCTGCTGCAATATCGATTTATTTAGTTAGTAGATTGCAGCAGACCCTATTTAGCAAAAATGTTCTCTTTTCATTGTTGCAATGACGGGAGTAGAGTAAGTATTAACGGAGTAGAGTAAGTATTAACTATTAGTAAATCTCAACTTTATATGGTCAGTAGATTGCAGCAGACCCTATTGAGCAAAAATGTTCTCTTTTCATCGCTGCAATGACGCGAGTAGGATTCACCAAAGTATGATACATAAAATTGTAACTTCAAAATTGATTGATGAGTAGCTACGTTTACATAATGAGCAACAAAAACCGAAATGTTTTTTACATTGGGGTTACTGCTGATCTTCGTGAACGTGTAGCTCAACATGCTAGTGGTAATGGAAGTCAATTTACAAACAAATACAAGTGTCGTTTTCTTGTTTATTATGAAGAGTTCAACAATATTGAAACTGCGATAGTGAGAGAAAAACAGTTAAAGAATTGGAATAGATTATGGAAGATAGAAACGATAAAAAGATTCAATACTGAATTACGGTCATTGAATGACGAACTTTGGTAAACTTTTTAAAATATTCTTTAAGATTAAGCAGATGCAAATCTATTGCGTATTAATACCAATTAGACTTTATGATGTTTTGCCGTCATTGCCGTGTTGAGAGTTGCAAGATTGTTCAGTAAAGTAAATGGCAATTCTTCTCATAGAGCGAAGCGTAATAATCTCCTATATTGAACAAAAATGAGATTGCAGCTATCACTAATTAGCTTTAGAACATTGATGATCGCTGCAATGACGCACGTAAACTGACTTTTCTCCGGTAAAATTTAATCGCACAACGGGTTAGACTTTGGTGTGACGCAAGTAGCATTATTTCAATGTCTAAATGGTATAATGTAAATACTGTAATGACGCGAGTTAAGAATTCAAAGTTTTCTCCAACCCACTCACCAAATTCTTCTAATGAAAAGCCACGATAGACCACTATCAATAGCCTTTTAAAATTTAGTAAAACTCTTGCACGATCTCCACGGCATCACTTATCGCAATACTACCCGGGTTGCAACCTAGTTTTCCTTCAGGTATCCTCTTTCCTAATTTTTTGAAATAGTTTTTCCATGCAGGATGTGTTTTACCTGTCGCCGGATCTTTGTAGGTCATAGGGTAGAGGTTGA
>CBFGYQ010000167.1:0-5208 GCA_965652995.1 uncultured bacterium | reverse complement strand
ACAGGAATTGGTAATTACACAAAAGATAATTTCAGAAAGGCGATATTGGAATGCATTGATGAGAATGGAAGAAAGTTGAGTTCTCCGATGAAAGCATTTCCTATGACTAATAAAGAAGCCGATGCAATTTTCGCTTATATCAAAACAGTACCTGCCAAGAAACATAAGGTGAATTAAACCTCCACCCCTACATTGTCCTTTTCTGCTTCAATGTTCTTTTTTGTGAGTAAAAGATAGATACTGATAACAATCCATCCGATCCAAAAAAGGTAAACCCCTATGTGAAAACGCTCGCCTAATAAGCGATGCGAAAAATCCTTTCTAAAATCTAAATAACTAAAGTACAATCCTACAAATGCGAGAACAATTGTGAAAATGTGAACAATCTTCGCAGTTGATTTACTTGCATTCTTTTGCACTAATGACTGTACACCATACAACCCCATCAATACAAGAAAAATAAGTGCCGCGCCTTTCCACCATATTTTAAGAAACTCATATTCTTTGTAAAACAAACCCATACCTACTTTTCCAACCCAGGATGCGTTGGATAGCATGACACCAGCAATAACTGAAAGAATAAGTAAAAAAAGTGTGAGTGAGGCGGAGCGTTTCATAAACAATAAAGTTACTGCAAGTTCACATCTTCTATATTCGTAAGAGGGTTGACGTTTGTTTCTTGATCTGCTATGATTTCATGGGCTTCTTCAATAGCAGTTTTCGCATCTTCATAAAAAATGTAAAAAACATATTGGTCTCCGATTTTAGAATTCAAAGAAGTGATATTAGAGTTTACAATGAAGATATCTTGCTGTTTTGATAGCCATTCATTTACATTATCTTGTAGACTGTCGATATTAGACGATTGAAAAAATTGTGTTTTATACATGTCACTTTAATTTATTCACCACCAATATTCATGGCATCCTGCAATTCTTTTTCTTTATCTGCGTCATCTTTAAAACGAAGTCGTAAGCCTATGCTCACCATAACATCATACACGCTATAATGCATATTTGATGAGGGTGTGATGTAAGGTGCCTGTGCATCATATTGCAAATCTAATCTACGCCCGGAAGCTTCTACATTCCAAGCCAATGATTTCGAGATCCCGGTTACATAACCCATTTGTAATCCAACCACAAAACCATTGCCACCGTCAGGTGTTCTGTAAGATTCATTTGAGCTCCTTGTTTGTGAATTATGTCTCGCCACTCCATAACCAATTGCCAATCCACCATACATATAGCCATTTTTATGAGTCAATTTTCCGTTAAATAGACCGCAAACAGAAGTGTATGTTTTAGCGAGTACGAGTTTTTTATCATCACCGCCAATGGTACCACCAGTATGATAGGTATATACATCTTCCGACTTTCTAGACAACTGCGTTAATGTAACATCAATTCCTGCTTGCCAGGTTTCACCAAAGCTATACAAGCCCTTTATAGAAGCCGCAGGGTTTACAGGTGATTTGGTTCCTTGATAAAATAAGTTCCCATTGGGTTTTGTATTCATTGCTGCACCTAAATTTAATCCTAACTCTAACTGTGCTTGCGAGATAAATGGTAAGAATAATAATGGTAATAAAAAATGTTTCATATCGAATTTTGAAATGAGATGCGAAAATAAGTTCTAATAATCTATTTCGGAATCTCAGAATACTAAGTAATGATTTGACAAGAATAATTTTCCTGCTTAAGTCGAAAATACAATGGTCGCGGCTACGCCGCGACCATTGATAAAAACAATATAATTTTCCTTTAAGAATTGATCTTCTTGTTTTCCTCTTTCAATGCTTCCTCACGTTCCTGCTCCTTATCATAAGCTCTAATGATCTTTTTCACTAAACGGTGTCTCACCACGTCTGCTTCGTCAAGTTCTACATACGCTATCCCATCTATATTTTTAAGGATACGTGATGCTTTTACCAAACCGGAACGTTGATTTTTGGGTAAGTCAACCTGAGTAAGATCACCGGTAATAATTGCTTTTGCGCTAGGACCAATACGCGTCAAAAACATTTTTAATTGAAGGTCAGTTGTATTCTGCGCTTCATCTAAAATGATGAACGAATTATCCAATGTACGACCACGCATGTATGCTAGTGGTGCTATTTCAATAATACGATTTGCCATATAATAACTCAATTTATCACTTGGTATCATATCATCGAGCGCATCATACAACGGTCGTAAGTACGGATCAATTTTCTCTTTTAAATCACCAGGCAAAAAACCAAGACTTTCTCCGGCTTCGACTGCAGGCCGTGTAAGGATAATTTTTCGAACAGCCTTATTCTTTAAGGCCCGTACTGCCAAAGCAACCGCCGTATACGTTTTACCGGTTCCCGCAGGCCCTATAGCAAAAATAATATCGTTCTTTTCAGAAACCGTAGCCATAAGCCTTTGGTTGGCCGTCTTTGCCCTTACTACTTTTCCATTGGGCCCAAAAACGAGAATATCATTGCCTGATGATTCATCTTGAGCAATGCCTTCTCCTTGTTCTTCATCCCCAAGGATTTTAGAAAAATAGTTTTCGGAAAGATGTCCGTTTCTCTCTAAATATTTAATCACCTGAGCGATCTTACCTTGTGCTGTCGCCACTTCATCAGGTTGTCCTGACAGCTTTATTTGCGAACCGCGTGAAAGGATTTTTAATAATGGAAATCTCTTTTTAAGAATATCGAATTTACTGTTGTTGATTCCAAAAAATTCGATGGGATTCACTGTTTCAAGGTTAATGATAGCTTCTGTCAAGGGTAGTATGTTTTAGTGAATAATAGCTAGATTACAAATTGAGACCAATGTGACAGGTGGAGATTATCAGCAAACGATTATAGTTTATAACCTTGTTGTTTAAAATCTTCTACCTTTTGTGCTATAGCCGAGTCGCTCAAGGCAAACATACGCGCTGCTAGTGCTGCTGCGTTTCGGGCTCCGGCTTTGCCCACTGCTAATGTACCTACAGGTAAACCCGCAGGCATCTGTACAATACTATAAAGTGCATCAATACCGCCCGGCAAACCACCATCAAGAGGTACGCCAAGTACTGGAAGAGATGTATAAGCAGAGCAAACACCCGGTAATGCTGCCGCCATACCTGCTGCTGCTATCACACAACCAAATCCTTTTTCTTTAGCGGTAACCATCAATTCTCGCACTTTGTCAGGATTGCGATGTGCAGATGCTACGATCATTTCATTTTCAATACCAAACCAGTTAAGCCAGGTTTGTGCTTCTTTCATTACAGCTTCATCTGTCTGTGAGCCCATAATGATCATTACTTTCATAAAAAATAGTTTTTTGTTATTTGAGTGATTTGAAAGTATAAATTTTGTGCCGATAGCACAGAACTTACTTATTCACGATTGTGGAGAAGTAATCCAAAATGATAAATTTCGTTTAATATGAGAATTACATGAAAAGAGGGTTCACCAACTCCACCTACAGTCTCTGCAATAATACCTGTGAGAACTTATCGCTCTAAACAATCTGGCTTTTATAGTTTTTTCTTTTGTGTCAACTATATTTTTGCTATTGCATCTCCTACAAGTATCTTCTTGTTGAAAAAATGCGCGTGAGTCCTCTATTATTTTTCTTCCTTCCGCAATTTCTGACAAAGCTTCTAACATCTTACTCATTGATGCGTCACCATTGCGCAATCGATCCCTACGTCCGATCAACACATTATGAATATGCTTACATGGCTTTGCAGAGATACATGTACAGGATGTCCTAACTTGATCTTTATCTATCGTGATGTTTATAGTATAAACTCCTCTTCGTCCATTATAAACAAATTGAAACTCTTGCAACACCATTGGTATTAATTAAGCTTGGATTTATCGTGGGTAAAGTTATCTCAATGTTAACGAACGAAATAATTTTTATTTTTTTAAAAATAATTGATATTATAATTTCATTTCCTTTCAACCATACATTTACCGATATTGCGAGCATGACATTGAAACAAATTGTTGGACAAAGCCGAGCTAAGATCGACCTAATAAGAATGGCAAATGATAACAGAGTACCTCATGCACTTCTCATCTTAGGCAAAGAAGGATCTGGTGGTCTACCCCTGACAATAGCGTTTGTGCAGTATCTTTTTTGCATCAATAATAATGGCAACGATGCGTGTGGCGTATGTATAGCTTGTAATAAAGTCTCTAGATTAGAACACCCAGACGTACACATTTCATTCCCTGCTATTTCTCCAAAACCTGCTACGAAGGCACTCAGCAAATACTTCATGCAGCAGTTTCGTGAGTTTATAGCTCAGCAACCCTATGGAACAACATTTGATTGGCTACAATATATCAATGCAGAAAACAAGCAAGGAAATATACCCGCCGAAGAGTGCAGAAATATTATAGACACGCTTAACCTAAAAGCCTATGAAGGTTATAAAAAAGTACAAATCATTTGGCGACCGGAATATCTTGGCAAAGAAGGAAACATATTACTTAAATTAATTGAAGAACCTCCGGCAGATACATTATTATTTTTTGTTGCAGAGAACACCGAAGAGATATTACCTACCATTCTTTCAAGAACACAAGTACTGAAACTAACACCGATAGATACGGCTGATATTGCTACCGGTCTTACAGATCGGTTATTGGCAGACAGCCGCAAGGCAGCACAAATAGCACATCTTAGCAACGGCAGTTTCACAGAAGCATTGCGATTGGTGAATCATACCGATAATGATCTATTCCCTGAAGTGAGGACGTTGTTCAACATCGTTTTTACAAACAACCGTCTCGAAATTTCAAAATTTTCGGATGAATGGGCTAAAGCAGGACGTGAGCAACAAAAAAATTTCCTGCAATATGTGATACAACTCTTGGAACAAGCTATAAGATTGAATTACATTAATGCAAATAACATCAACTTACCACAAGAAGAAATTGAATTTCTAAAAAAGTTGACAGCCAAAAATCTCTCACCTACCACCCTTAATGAAATGGTGGACGCTATTGCAAAAACCTCCTACCATATCGAACGAAACGCACATAGTAAAACCCAATTGCATGCATTGTGTATCCGGTTGGCTTTCCTGGCAAATGGCTGGAAACTGTCTGAATTATTACATGCCAATTAATTTTTTTTATGCTCTTAAGCTTAGTGCTACTATTTAGGATCGTTGTGTCACTCACTTGTACATTCTTTTCTCTATTCAGCATAATCATTCATTACAACC
>CBFGYQ010000166.1:0-5215 GCA_965652995.1 uncultured bacterium | reverse complement strand
CGACCTCTCTGGAAATCAAAGAGATCATCGCTTGTTTTCGCCTTAAAGTATGGGACCCGGAACGGAAGAAGATGGTTGGGGTAAGGGAGATTGGGTGATGGTTAATGGAGAGTTTAATAAACGACCAAACATTACGATAATCAAATAATAATCAGAGTTTCAGAATAATAATTTCACTACTTTCATCTTAACAAATTCTGAATGTCAATGCGGAAAATTGTTCTATTACTATTGTTGTTCCCTTTCATAAACGGATGTAAGAAGAAAGAAAAGGAATATTTAATTGACAAACAGGTACGACTAGAATTCAATTCTGTTTTGGATTTCGTTACATCAGATACTGCATGGCAAATGCCTTATTACGAAACTTGGCAACTCGTTAAGTTCAATAAACACAACTATGTTTACGACCGTGTAAAATCTATTATTTTTTCACCTTCTTTACATACGTCTGACTCCAACGTTACTTGCTACATTGACTTGTATAATGTGACTGACAATGTGCCAATTGCTAACAGTATGGTAAGTTCAAATGATACGAGTTGGCACTATGTACCTTCTCAGGATATCAAAGATCAGTTGCCAGATAAAGAAGTTACATTAAGCATTCGTATTCGTTCTCAACGATATGGCACAGTTGTTAGTACAGGTGTCAGGAACTTTATTTTTATTAATAGGGAGTAATTATTGGTTTATTCTTTTAAGGAAATCTATTTCGTAAACCCCATTATCTCCTCCAAGTACTTTCTATCATTACTCAATCGCGGTACTTTGTGTTGTCCGCCGAGTTTGCCCTTAGATTTTAGCCATTCATTAAAACCACCTTTCTGCATGGTATGAATGATGGGTTTGCGGAGGGCAATATCTTTGGTACGTTTCGCTTCGTAGTCGGAGTTCACTTCTTTGAGAGAAGCATCTAAAAGCTCGCAGAATTTTTCAAACGAATCAGGTTGTTTATCAAACTCAATGATCCACTCATGCGCTCCGTTTTCGTTGCCCGTCATGTAAACAGGGGCAGCGGTGTAATCGGAAACGATAGCTCCGGTAAGTTTGCTGGCTTTGGTGATGGCGTAGTCTGAGTTTTCAATAATGACTTCTTCCCCAAAAGCATTGATAAAATGTTTGAGTCTGCCGGAAACTTTTATTTTGAAAGGTCTTAAAGACGTGAATTGAATCGTATCTCCCACCACATACCGCCAAAGTCCACCGTTGGTGTTGATGACCAAAGCATATTGTTTGTTGAGTTCCACTTCTTTCAATGAAAGTGTTTGTGGGAGTTCTTTTCCATGCTCTTCTAGAGGCATGAATTCGTAATAGATACCGTGATTTAAAAATAACAATAATCCATCATCATCCATATCATCCTGCGCAGCAAAAAATCCTTCGGAGGCATTGTAGGTTTCTAAATAATTGATACTGCTATTCGGGAAGAAACTTTCAAATTGTTTGCGGTAAGGCTTGAAGTTGACACCGCCATGAATGTACAATTCCAACTCCGGCCAGATCTTGTGTAGGTCATTAGTTTTATTGATCTCGAATAATCTTTTTATAAGCACGATCATCCATGTAGGTACGCCGGCTAGGTAAGTCACATTTTCACGGATCGTAGTCTCTGCTATTTTTTCCAGCTTGGCTTCCCATTCATCCATCAACGCAATCGCTGGTGTAGGCGTTTGTAAAATTTGTCCGATGAATGGAATATTTTGGATCATCACTGCAGAAAGATCACCGTAAAATGAATCGGCACTCAACTGATTCACTTGATGACTTCCTCCAATCACCATGCATTTTCCATTGAAAATATTAGAATCTGGAAATTGCTTTAGATACAACGCATGAACATCTTTTCCTGCTTTAAAATGATTTTCGTCCAGTATCTCCCTGCTTATGGGTATGAATTTGCTCTTGTCGCTCGTAGTGCCACTACTTTTTGCAAACCAATTGATATCAGAACACCAAAGCAAATTTTGCTCTCCTTCCAGAATGCGATTTATGTAAGGTTTTAATGTTTCGTAATCGTTGAGTGGAACGTTCTTCTTATAATCAGCAATACTATTGATCTTATCAAAATCAAATTTTTTTCCATATTCGGTATATTGAGCGCTGCCGATAAGGTCATTAAAAACTTGTTGCTGTGTATCAATAGGGTTGAGGACAAAATTGTCTATTGCGCTGTTGCGCAACTTCATAAAACTTCTTATCGCAGGATTTTTTAAACCCATTGGTATTTGAAAAATGTTGGTTGGTTGTTGGTTTGGTTATATTTACCTTACCCGCCCCCATGGATGGAGAAGGAGAGTTTGGTGCTAATCTTCTATCTTGTATGTCTTCCGTTTCAGCTCAAAATGCTGCCCAAGATACACTTTTCTCACTTGCTCGTCGTTGGCTAAATCTTCTGCTGTCCCTGATTTCAAAATTTTACCTTCAAAAAGTAAATAAGCTCTATCTGTAATGGAAAGGGTTTCGTTTACATTGTGATCGGTAATGAGGATGCCAATGTTTTTGTATTTCAATCTTGCTACAATCGTTTGAATGTCTTCTACCGCTATCGGGTCAATGCCTGCAAAAGGTTCATCCAATAAAATGAATTTTGGATCTACGGCTAATGCACGCGCTATTTCGGTACGTCTTCTTTCACCACCACTTAGTACATCACCCGGACTTTTGCGAACATGCGTCAATCGAAATTCTTCTAAAAGAGCTTCCGTTTTGCTTTCTTGTTCGCCTTTGGTCAGCTTCGTCATTTCCAGAACAGCTTTGATATTATCTTCCACAGAAAGTTTACGAAACACAGATGCTTCTTGCGGTAAATAACCGATACCCATTTGGGCGCGTTTGTACATCGGTAACGAGGTGATGCTTTTCCCATCCAGATATACTTCTCCTTCATCCGGTTTCACGATACCTACCACCATGTAAAAAGATGTGGTCTTACCTGCTCCATTCGGACCAAGCAATCCTACAATCTCTCCTTGGTTAACCTCAAAAGAAACATGATTTACGACCGTGCGCCGACCGTATTTTTTGATGAGTCCTGTTGTGTGTATTCGTAACCTTGACATGTGCAAACAAAAATAGTGAAATGAAATTCAAGCATTTTTTAAAAAATTGAAGAAATGCATTTGAACATCAAATTCATAAAATATTATAAGGTTAGGAAACTGAAGTTTGGTAGTACAGTAGCTCAATAATCGATCACCTGTTCTTCATGCACCGGCAATTCTCTAAACTCATATTGCTGATTGCGAAGTTGTGCCGGAAAACCGGCTTCGTTGATGGCATCTTGTATTCCCTGTGCTGTAAAGCGATGCGGAGCACCTGCGGCACTAACCACATTTTCTTCAATCATAATAGAGCCAAAATCATTAGCCCCGGCATGCAAACACATTTGCGCCACTTGCTTGCCCACCGTAAGCCAAGATGCCTGTATGTTTTTAATGTTGGGAAGCATAATGCGACTCATCGCTATCATACGAATGTATTCCTCTGCCGTGGTGAGATTTTTTGTACCGCGTATTCTTTTCAATAATGTATCTACGTCCTGAAAAGTCCATGGAATGAAAGCAATAAATCCTTTTGCATTCTCTGGTTTCTTTGCTTGCACATCACGAATTTTCACCAAATGTTCGAAGCGTTCCTGCAATGTTTCTACATGCCCAAACATCATCGTTGCAGATGTGGTCAATCCTATTTTATGTGCTTCGTGCATAATGTCCAACCATTCTTGCGCACTGCATTTTCCTTTAGATATCAGGCGACGAACACGATCATTCAATATCTCAGCACCTGGACCCGGCATACTATCCATGCCCGCTTCCTTCAATGCGCTCAGCACTTCGCGTGGTGTTGTTTTTGAAACCTTGGAAATATGAGCAATTTCGGGTGGCCCTAATGCATGTAGTTTCAGGTTGGGAAAAATTTGCTTGAGAGTTCTGAATAGGTCTGCATAATAATCTACACCTAATTCCGGATGATGTCCACCTTGCAAAAGCAATTGCTCGCCACCATAGCGGAAGGTTTCTTCTATCTTTTTTTTATAAGTTTCAATATCAGTTATGTACGATTCGGCATGTCCCGGTATGCGATAGAAATTACAAAACTTACAATTTGCCACGCACACGTTGGTGGTATTCATGTTGCGATCTATGATCCAAGTCACCTTTCCATGTGGCACTTGCCTTTTGCGAAGTTCGTTCGCTACATACATCAATTCTGTAATGGGAGCATTTTCAAACAAGAACACACCTTCTTCAACACTAAGAAAATCAAAGTTGAGGGCGCGTTGATACAACGCTGATAATTGCATTTGCAAAGAGTTTAGTGGGTAAAGTTACTAAACACTAATATTATCAGTAAAACTTACTTTCGCAGCATGTACCAACCAATTACCAACGAACAATTGACGGCGGTAGCGTCAGAATTTGGGTCACCCGTATATGTATATCATGCTGAAAAGATCACACAGCAATTTCAAAAACTGACAGATGCTTTTCAAGGGCATGCTACACGATTTTTCTATGCTTGTAAAGCCTTGTCGAATATCAACGTCTTAAAACATATTCACAATATCGGTGGTAATCTGGACTGTGTGAGTATCAATGAAGTGAGGCTGGGCTTAAAGGCTGGTTTTGAAAAAAAGCAAATTCTTTTTACTCCCAATTGTGTGGACATCAACGAGATCATAGAAGCGACAGAACTTGGTGTGAACATCAATATTGACAACATTTCCATCCTCGAACAGTTCGGTAATAAATATGGCGGAAGTTATCCGATCTGTATTCGTATCAATCCGCACATAGAAGCCGGTGGCAACTACAAAATATCTACCGGACACATTGATAGCAAGTTTGGTATTTCCATTCACCAAATGCGCCATATAGAACGCATTGTAAAAACTACGGGATTGCACGTTCACGGATTGCACATGCATACGGGTAGCGAGATAAAAGATGTGAATGTTTTTTTGCGTAGTCTCGAAGTGATGTTTGATATGGCGACGCATTTTAAGGAATTGGATTTCTTGGATCTAGGAAGCGGTTTCAAAGTACCTTACAAAGAAGATGACCCCGAAACAGATGTATTTGCTTTAGGCGAAAAATTGACGGAAGCAGTGAAAGAATTTGAAACGGAATATGGTCGTAAATTGGAGATATGGTTTGAGCCGGGAAAATATTTGGTAAGCGAATGTGGTTATTTCATTGTAAAAACAAACGTG
>CBFGYQ010000165.1:0-5294 GCA_965652995.1 uncultured bacterium | reverse complement strand
GCTAAATCACAACCCATGTATTTATCATCCGACTCGTTCTTCCAGCGGTGAATATTAGACCGATGAATAGAGGCAACAAGTTCTTGAGGAATGTTTTCATGTAAACCAAACCGGACATAATGTTTGACCATTGTGTCCCATGATTTACGCTTTGTGGCTATAGGTGCGCTGTTTATCATTGATACAAGCTTAAAGATAAAATTTGAAAAAGGTCATCTGACCTTTTCTCGCATTAAGATAAATGATGTTTGTGTTCATTAATGAACTTGTATGAACATTTTACAAAGCTAAGTTTGATGGCAAAATATCATTTATGAGACGACAGAAAGCAAAACATTGATACTCTCACACAATTTGCAACCGATCAGAATAAGATTAAATACCATTGACAATAGTTGCCATTCCTTCTATTATCATTTCCTTTCTTTTATTAGCCGTTTCAGGTTCTAAATGCACACTTATCCATTCTCCTATGTAAGGTAACTGTAACAATTGCCTGAATTGCTCTTGTAAATACAACAGCACTTCTCCGTCAAGGCTCTTCAAATCATCCCAAATGCTCTTTCTGTTATCCAAGACAAAAACAATATCCTCGAAATCTTTGCTGGTGCGTCCATCATTTCCTCCCCTTCCTCTAAATGCTTCGAGCTTACTTGCAAGGAAATAAGCAATTGAGAAGAGTTTTATATCCACTCCATTTTCTACAGGATATGTTTCAAGATTTTCAAAGCCTTGCTTATACCATAAGTTACTAAAACCTAATACACTTTCGTCCAATGGCATGATATCCACTATCAACCCCTGATATTTATAACGGCATGTAATCTTTGCATCAGTATCCAGTTGAAATCCTAATGTGCTTAGCTTTTGTTGCAATGTTGCATAAGCATTATAGCTCATGATCTCTATCAATACATCAATGTCGTCAGTAGGTCTTACTTCCAAATGTTCGGGCGCGTCGGCATATAAAGATACTGTTGCTCCTCCTACAAATGCGATCTCGTTCTCAAGATCACTCAGCGCATTGGCAACTCCTTTTATTCTTGTCAGGTTAATGTGATGGCTCATAAAATTTTTCCTGAAGTTTGTCAATGGCTATTTCTTTTTCTCTCACTTTACCTATACGTAGAACATCAGTTAAAGACAAATAAAGATAAAGCCGACTGTCTTGTTTTGCTGCATTAACCGCACCCGGATATAGTGGTTCTATACCAAAACCTCTGATACTACTTTCAGCATCTCGCCATACATACATTTCGCTGCTGACAATCTTATCTTTAAAAAACGGATGACTATGTGCTGTCGGCAATCCCCTTGTTACACTACCTGCTCTTTGTGGAAAGATGTAAGGAATGCCATATCGCAATAACTCAAGCAATGCCTGACTACGCACCGTTTTAGTTTCTATATCTAACAATCCTGCGTTTGCATTCCGTTGCAGCGAATGAGATATTTCTGCCGGACTCAGATACAATTGTTGCGCAAGGTCTTTGCCCATCCAATTCCGTTGTCCGAAACAAAGTATCTTCAACAATACCACAATATCCTGAGGCTTTAAGTTTTGGCTCGCCATACACAAATATAATATAATTTATGATTTACAAATTGTAAATTTAAAATGTTGCATTGTGTTTAGGATATTCAAAAGTGGAAACACTCTTGCACTAAAACTTGCACTGAACAGACCTTGCCTTTAAGACATCAGAAACACAACTATTGTTAATGAGCTATTTGAAACGTCTTGATTTTGAAGCGTTTTAGCGATTTCGGAGCGCGACTCAGTCTAACGGCTCGTTGCGCTCATACTTCTTTACCCACATATACTTGTCAAAGCCGCGTACTTTTTTCAGTTCCAGTTCGGACATTCTGGCTTTTAATCGGGACGGTGAGCGTTGGAAAGCGGTATGGCGGTGTTTGACTAACCTACAAAATGTATAACAGCATATCAAAGGAAAAGCCCCGTAAACCGGGGCTTTCAGCTATTCTATTGCTGCGTGAATGATGGCAAATAGGATATAAGTGGTGGCTTAAATGCGTTAGTTTGACCAGCTATACCAGTAATGCTGTAACGGGATTTAAGATTTTTGCATTCAAGCGTAAAAAACTTAAATACGTCACGAGTGATCACCCGGCAATTTTCCACGTATTGGTCAAGTGAGCAGGTAATACTTTTAAGCCGTTTCGTCGGTACGTGCTGCGGACTTTCAGTCAAATCAATACGCAGCATTCCCTCCTCATTTTTATTGCCTTGCAAGTTGCTGAAGGTACTGTGGGCAAAGTCGCTATCATTGCCAATAAGGAAGGTTCCTATCTCCATCATTCCGCCTGGAGTTTTAATGCTGATTATGATATTATAGTAGCTTTCCATTTTATTCAAATTTGGAGTGAACAAAATCTATTTATCGGGGTTAGTCTCTATTCTAAGACCGGGATAATTTTTTTTCAAAAATGAATTTCTTAACGAGTCCATTTCCTGCATCATTCCCCGCATGTCGAAATAATGGTTATCCCATTTTTTCATAAAATAATCCGGCTGCGCGAAATCCCTGTAAAGCAAGCTATCCTCCCATATAGGGTTAGCAAAATTCCGGTTAAAAAAAGACGGTAACTCAGTATTAAATTGTTTACGAAACATAGTTAATACGCTGTCGGCTTCAATCTCCCGCATTTTTCCTTTGCTGGAGTATGACCACGTATAGGTAGAGTCGTAAGCAATAAGGTTTCCTTTATCGTCGTATTTTTTATTCACTTTCCAATTAGCCTGTGGCTTGTTTTGCTCCGTTTCAGTTATTAATAGGTCGGTTTTCTCGTTCTGTTTAGATTGAGCGTTACAGCCAGAGGTTGCCGTCAACATAAGTATTAAGAAAAGTAGATTTTTCATAATTATTCATTTATACCGTTAAACAAATACATAGTATTAATTCGTCAGGATAGAGCGTTTTCTAATTGCCGTTATACCCACCGTGAGCTTATAAAGGGTTTGTCTTATTGGCGCAACAGATCGCGCTCTCGGTATTGAAAAGAAATTATGTAACGGGCTGGTGAGATATATTGCCGTTATCATAAAAAGAAAACTAAAAAATGCGATTGGGATTATTGCAAGCCCTATTAAAAAGCTAAAGAGAAAGATGGGTATAATAAATGCACTGGAAATATTTAATACTAAGGATTTAATCTTCGCCCTTAATTTTTGAAAAGTAGCCATATTCTAACATTTTATAGTTAAACCATAACTGCGATTCATATAATGGCGATAGGCGGGCGGCTTAATAACTATACCGCCCACCCGCCATTCAATCGGTTTTGCTCATTACTTAATTTCAATACTGCGTGAAATTCTCTGAGCGCCTTCCTTTTTCGGCAAGGTGACATGCAGGACACCGTCATGATATTGAGCGGTTATCTTGCCGGTATCAATAGTGTCCTCCAGATCGAAGAACCGGGCAAAGGAACGCTTTTGATATTCCCGGCGTAGCCAGCCTTCCTCTTTGTTTTCCTGATTGTTTTCTTCCTGATGCTCGAAGCTAATGGAAAGCCTGTTTCCATTCACATTGAGCTTGAAGTCCTCTTTTTTGAGACCGGGAGCGACGACCTCCATTTCGAAGCTCTTATCTGTTTCCCTGAGATTAACGGGGGCTGAAGCGTTGCGGCTTAAACCGTCGAAGCCCCAAAAATCATCGTCAAAAAAGCGGTTAAGATTTTTTTGGAAGATGTTATCAACCAGACCGCTGATACTTGTCGCTGGCAAATTGCTGTTGCCGTTTGATTTTTTCATTAGAGTGTTCATATTGTCCTCCTTTTTTTAGTACTGATACTACAAACCAAATACCAGAGCAAAAAATGAGAAAAAATGTCCTACGTTGGGAAAAATTTTCAGGAACACAGTATGCCGTTTAATAATATTTTAAATACAATATGTACAAAATGTCACTAAAAAAGCCCCGTTAACCGGGGCTTTCAGCTATTTTATTGCTGCGTAAATAGTACCGCTAACCGTTTCAAATCCTCGACAAATTGGTTCGAAATTTGTCCCGACAGGGGCACTACGTTCAAAAAAGCGGTGAAGAAGTTTCCAAGAAACGTTTTCACCGCTTTTCATTTTGGTCCATTGTGCAAAAAATGAAGGCTATAGTTTTCTACTCTTTTTAGTCCAAAAACACAACGGTTTAAGAACAATGAACAGCTTAGGAACTGCATCATTTTTGCACCATTGTTACCTTTTGTTGTAGACCAAAACGGATATTAATACTGCACTAACCCTTTACTTTAACACCTGAAAACAGGATATCATATTCGCAACCGCCATTGCCACAGTCCTCTACTTCGGGGCAGTTCTTTTTTAGAAAAGTGTCCGTCGTATATATATCTGTTTCTTCGGGGTTCAACTTATGATTCCTAGGTTTTTGCTGGCGCCCGTCCAATATAAAATACAAGGTGCGGGACTTGTCCAAGTTGGTGACTTCCACCTCATACTCGCAGCCGCGAAGTATTTTTCGCGTCACCCGAACCCGTACACGAACAGGAATGGGTTTCTGTCCTTTTTTTTCCATTTTATCAGTTGACATCATATCTTCAATGGGCTCGCTCCATTCTTTGACGCTGCCTTTGAATACAAAATTTCGGTTAAAAAGTTTTATGGCGTGTGACGTGAAGCTGCAGAATAATAGTGCCACAGCTAAGACGTAAATTTTCAATACTTGTTTCATGTTGTTGTTTTTAAATGTGAGATAAAATATAGGGTTGTAAAATTGACCCTCACCTAAATGTGCTCAATTTTTTGGGATGGGAATATGAGGCTGAGCTGATCAAGAAGGGGAATGGGTTCCGTGTTTGTTTAAAAGATATTTTTTGTCTAAAAAAATGGATTATAGGGTCCTTATTCCATTTATGGTGACGGTGGCGTTTCTGGAGTCTGTAAAAGTTCCGGTAATGTTGTCGCCCGATAAGGTGCCCATAACAACATTGTTCTCATTGCGTATGGTTCCGTTTGGATCGATCGTGCCGTCCACATCTGCTTGGTCATTGGTTCCATCTTCTCGTGAAATGCCTCCGAATTTGCCTAAAGTGCGAGAAAGTAGGATATTGAATGTTCCCGATTCAGATTTTGATGTAGTGTATGTCCCTTCAAAGCATTCTACCAAAGCATTTGAGGCCTCTTTTACAAGAGCAAAAATTGCGTTAGGATGTCCTGGAATATCAGTGGATGTTATCATTGGCGTGCTACCATCAGCCTGTACAGAAAAGGTAATAGAAACAGGTTGTTGATTTAGTGTACCTGTGAAGGGCGCAATGTA
>CBFGYQ010000164.1:0-5318 GCA_965652995.1 uncultured bacterium | reverse complement strand
ACTTCTTATAAAGTTTCTTCAGTGGGCTGGAATAGCTTGGTAGAAGACAATGGCGCTAGCTATGATATCAATGCCGTAATGTTCAAAAGCAAAACAAGCAATGATTCTGTCTTCAAATTTGAAATTATCAAATCGAGTTTAGGCTCCGGAAGAAAAGATGCTATTGATAAAGCCAATGCCATAAAAACGCAACCTTATTTTGATGGTTCAAATACCCTATACATACCTAAGTATATTTCTTTTAATAAAAACACTCCTTACAGAGGACAGCATATAAAGTTTGTGTTGCATATTCCCGAAGGAAAAACACTCATTGTAGATAGAAGTGTAGAAGGTTTGAATGATTTCCGTTTTGGGTTTAGTGATGATGACAAAGTATATGAATGGGATGACAATTTGGAAGATTTTAGAGAATCCGAAACAGTTACCATTCATAATGATACAATAGAAAGACATCATGAATCGAATGACAGTCTTATAGAAGTAAAAAGAAGCAAGATCGATTCTATGCAAAATGCCATAGATTCCATTAACGACCAAATGGATAAAGTGAATGATGAAATAGACGATATGAAATGGAAGAGATAACTATACCTCTTCTACATAACCCTAAAAGGTATTTTTATCACCTTGTATTGTTTCCCATTTTCGATTTGTCGAACGCTCATAAAAAATTGTTTAAAGATTACGTTGTCTCATAGTTTCGTAAAGCACCATTCCTGTTGCCACAGACACATTTAGCGAATCGAATTTAGCCGCCATCGGAATGTGTATGAATTGGTCTGCATGTTTTTTCACTTCATTGCCTATCCCCGTATCTTCCGCACCCATCACAATGCAAGTAGGCAGCGTCAACTCAGCCTTATTAATCGGAACACTCCCTTTCATTTGTGTAGCCAAAACCTGAATGCCGTTTAATCTTAAAATATCAATTGCTTGAGAGGCAGATGGAATGCGACATAATAATATTTGCCTTAAAGCTCCTGCCGAAGTTTTTACGGCTTCTTCTGTAAGCGATGCAGATGATGAAGTAGGTAAGATGATTCCTTGCGCACCGCAACACAAAGCAGTTCTTGCAATAGCACCTACATTTCTAACGTCAGTTATGCCATCCAATAACACAAATAATGGCGTCTTCCCTTCTTCTACAATATGGGAAATTGCCGCTTGCAAATCGGTATATTGAATAACGCTTGTCCATGCCACCACTCCTTGATGTTGTGCCTTAGTGAGATTGTTCAATTTTTCAACAGGCACTTGGCTAAGTGGTACATCTTGGTCTTTCGCCAATTTTTTTATTTCATTAATTTCATCACCGGAAGCACTTCGCAATAAAAATATTTTTTCAACAGCTGTTTGTTGCCGGAGAGCTTCTAACAATGGCTTACGCCCGATGATCAATGGAAGTGATGGTCTTTTTTTCACGACGTAAATTTATGGTAGATTTAAAACATTGTTAAACAGGAACATTTGGTATAATTTTTTCCGAAATTGTTGGTTATCAATCTTATCTCATTTCAAAAAACAGATAACAATTTTATTATGAAAAATATAATCATCTTATTCGCAAGTGTATTTTTTATGGGCTGTTCAGCCAGCACCAATGCTCAAAATTCAGAAACAGAAACACAAGATTCTAAGGTAAAAGAAACAGCTAAAGATGTAAAAGATGGTGTGGTAGAAGGAGCGCAAGAAGTAAAAGAAGCCGGAAAAGATATAGGAAATAAAACGGCTGAAGTAGCAGTGAAAGGGGTTGCTAAAATAAAAGACAAAGAATTGAAAAACAAAGTGGGGCCTGACGGACAAGCCATTTATGAGGACAAATACGGCAACTACTATTATGTAAATGACAAGGGCAGAAAAATATATCTAACAAAAGCCAGACTTAAAGACAAAGAATAATTTGCAGATGACTTATTTGTTAAGTTCCTGAAAATCAGGAGCTTTTCTTTTTGCATCTATTTTCCACATTTCTACATCTTTTCTCTAAAACTTGTTCCTACACGTTAAATTTGCAAGAATTGATACCTAATAGTAGTATTTAGATGAAGTTCACTTTTTACGGACAAGCTTGTTTTAGTATAGAAGTCGTTGGGAAACACATCCTTTTCGACCCGTTTATTACAGGAAATGAATTGGCAAAGGATATTGATGTTGAAAGCATTAAAGCCGATTACATTTTGGTTTCTCACGGTCACGGCGACCATGTGGGTGATTTGATAAGTATTGCTAAGCGCACTAATGCAACGGTGGTTTCCAATTTTGAAATTGCGGAATGGTGCGAACATCAAGGTATGAAAAACGTTCATCCAATGAACCACGGTGGTAAATGGGAGTTTGATTTTGGTGCGGTGAAATGTGTAAATGCTGTTCATAGCAGCGTGCTTCCCGATGGTACGTATGGCGGCAACCCTATGGGATTTGTGGTGACGACGAAAGAAGGTAATTTTTATTTTGCAGGTGATACCGCTCTGACGATGGATATGCAATTGATACCGCGTTTTGCAAAATTGGATTTTGCCATCTTACCTATTGGCGACAACTTTACTATGGGTGCGGATGATGCGATCATTGCAGCGGAATTCATTCAATGTAAAAAAATAATAGGCGTACATTTCGATACCTTCGGTTACATCAAAATCGACCACGAACAAACCAAGAAAAAATTAGCTGATGCAGGACTGGATTTTATTCTTCCTGAAATTGGAAAAACAATAGAAATTTAATAATGGGGAAGTGTGTTGGTAATAGGATTAATAGGAATAATAATTATTGGCTTACTAATGGGTAATACTAAGAACTATTATTATGGTTTCGCTACATCTTATTTCCCATCAGTAATCATTTTTGCATTAGGACTTTGGTTATCGGTTCGTAGTACAGTACTAGGAGATGATAGAAATGAATTAAGTGATAATATTTTCTACGGAGCATTGATAGTAACAGTATTTTTATCATTAATAACCCCAATCATTATATGGCTTAAAAAAACAGAAAAAGAATTTAGAAATGGTAGTATTTGGGGAAGTGTATCTTTTTATATTTCTCTTATCATTTTAATCTTTTGTTTAATGTTGTATGTCGGTCAGAATTAAAATGAAATAGTTGACAAGTAGAAAAAAATTATGGCAAAAATAATAGCAATAGCCAATCAAAAAGGCGGTGTAGGGAAAACTACAACGGCTATCAATTTGGCAGCAAGCCTTGCAGTATTGGAGTATAAAACGCTGTTGGTAGATGGCGACCCGCAGGCGAATAGCACCACCGGTAACGGATTTGACCTGAAGAATATTCAGCTAAGTCTGTATGACTGTATGGTGAATGAAACACCTGTTTCGCAAGCTATTTTAGAGACGGAAACACCAAACTTATACCTGCTTCCGTCGCATCTCGATTTGGTGGGTGCAGAGATAGAACTTATTAATCATCCTAACCGTGAACATATCGTTCGTAATGCGTTGCAAGAAGTTACGAAAGACTACGATTTCATCATCATAGATTGTTCGCCTTCATTGGGTTTGATAACGGTGAATGCACTAACTGCTGCTGACAGCGTTGCCATTCCGGTACAGTGCGAATACTTTGCGTTAGAAGGTTTGGGTAAATTATTGAACACCATAAAAATCGTTCAAACCCGCATCAATACAGCGTTGCAGATAGAAGGTATTTTGATGACGATGTATGATGGTCGTTTGCGTTTGAGCAATCAGGTGGTTGAAGAGATCAAAAATCATTTTGGCGAAACGGTTTTCAATACCATCATTCACAGAAATACGAGATTAGGTGAAGCTCCAAGTTTTGGCAAACCTGCGTTGATGTATGATGCGGACAGCACCGGTGCGGTGAATTATCTAAATCTTGCCAAAGAAATTCTCCAAAAAAATAATCTTACTAAAATAAAAAACGAAGATAAAATTTTCGAAATAGATGAGCATGGCGCAAAACAGTAACAATAAGAAACAGGCTTTGGGCAGAGGCATTCGCGCCTTGTTAGATACGATAGACGAGGAAATGAAAAGCCCTGTGCCGGGTGTGCCTGCAGTAGCCGGTAATGCGAACAATACCATCGCCAGAATTCCTGTGGAGCAGATAGAAGTAAACCCCAAACAGCCGCGTAGAGACTTTGAAGAAAAGGCGTTGCAAGAACTTTCTGAAAGCATCAAACTGCATGATATCATTCAGCCGATAACGGTAGTGAAAATAAATCCTACCCGTTACCAACTGATTTCAGGAGAGCGTAGATGGCGAGCTTCTAAAATGGCTGGACTGAAAGATATTCCGGCTTATATACGCACCGCAGACGATCAGCAGCAACTGGAACTTGCATTGCTTGAAAACCTGCAACGCGAAGACCTAAATGCTATTGAAATTGGTTTGAGTTATAAGCAACTAATGGATGAATGTGACCTGACACAAGAGCAAGTGGCAGAGCGCATGAAGAAAGACAGAAGCACGGTTACCAACTACATTCGCTTACTAAAACTCCCTCCTGATATACAAAAGTCTGTTCGTGATGGGCAACTAAGTATGGGTCATGCACGTAGTATCATTGGTTTAGAGCAGATAGACCAACAGCTTTATGTGTTTCGTGAAGTAAAAGAAAAGGGACTTTCTGTAAGACAAGTGGAAGCCTTGGTGAAAGATATGCTTGCAGAAGGTAAAACATCTAGTGCTTCAACTACTCAAAAAAAACAATCTTTACCCCCTGCCTACAAACGCATAGAAGATAATATGGCTTCGCATTTCTCCACAAAAGTGAAACTAGACAGAAAGAAAAATGGCAAAGGTGTGATACAGATTGAGTTTTATAATGATAGTGATTTGGAGAGGATCATGGACGGGATGGGGTTGTAGAAATATCGTGTCACCAGCAACTATCTGAAAATTGCTTGTTAGTCATAAGACCAACAAAAAACCTGAATTATGGATTGGCATAAATTGTTCACTGAATACAGCGTTATTGTCTCATCTGTAACAACTATTTTCACATCTATTGCCTTAGTTGTTGGTTATTTTATAAAAAGGAAGTATGATCTAAAATCTAAAAAAACAGAGATTAATCATAATCTTTTTCAAAAAGATAAGCTATCAGCCGTTCAATCATTTTTTTTTCAAACCTCTCAAACAGAAGCTATGTGGCATAGCTTCAATTTTTATAAAGTTCTAGATGATGCATCTAATGATGGAACTTTGGAAAATATGCTTGATGAAAAAATATGGGGAAGTCATTACAATCTAAACCACTCAATTCTCAACGTGCGAATTTTTTTTTGATGAAGCAGAATTCAAATATTTTGAAGAAGTATATGAGAACTTTA
>CBFGYQ010000163.1:0-5381 GCA_965652995.1 uncultured bacterium | reverse complement strand
TGCACAAAATTTATAATGTGTATGAGGAAGTTGATTTTTATTTTTCTATTCATGGTGGCTGGTTTCGGTGCAAATGCACAAAGCAAAATAGAACAGTACGCTACAGAACTTAAGAACGGTATCGCGAGTTTTTACCACGATAAATTTGAAGGACGTAAAACAGCAACCGGTGATGTATTTGACAATGATAAGTTTACAGCTGCTTGTAACACCTTGAAATTGGGTTCTTATGTAAAAGTTACCAATTGCAGTAATGGTGAAGTTTGTTATGTGAAGATCAATGATCGCATGGCAAAGAACAATCGTCGTCTAATTGATTTAGCAAGTATTGCAGCCAAAAGATTGAATTTTGTAAAGAAAGGATTGACCAAAGTGAAAGTAGAAGTAGTAAGTGCCGAAGAAGGGAAAAAAGCTATTCTAGCACAAATAGAAGGAACGAAAGCCGGAAGCGCAACACTTTAATATCTAAAGAAACTTATGATGAAAATAAGCCCTTTGAAAGAAGGGCTTATTTTTTTGTCAACTATTGATCATATTCTTCAATTCTATATTCTTATTACGAAGATCAACACCACCTTCCAGAATAGATTTCAGATTTGCAAGATAGAAAGTCCACCCTTCTAGACATCCTAAATGAATTTTGTGTTTAGACTCGTCGTCTGTAGGCATACCAGATTGCGTAAGTAATACAATAGTTTCATTATGCGACACGCCTATGTCAACTGTAACTTCAGCACCTCTGGTAAAAGAAAACTGAAGTTTATCTATTCCGTTTGCAAATAAAACTTTTCCTTTTTCAAATACATCATCCGCATATCCATGCCAAAGCCATGTATAAGTATCGTTAGTTTGCACATGCAGTTCTTTTTCGCGGAGCGTTTTGTCTTCTCTAACAAAGTCGGCACTTCTTAGAAACCAACGTTCTAAATGATTAGGAATCGTCCAGGCATCATAAACTGATTCTACAGAATTGTAAATATTGATCTTTAGGGAGAATTTACTCCAATCGTGTGTGGTTGATGACATGAAAAATTGTTTTTCCAAATAACCACTAAAATTATTCCAACAACAAAAAAGCACCACTGTATAAGAGTTGTGCCTTTTCAAAAGATCATTTGTTTACGCTATTCAATTACCAAAGCCTCTTGTGGTCTAGTGTTATCAAAAGATAAATAACCTAAACGATTCCTTTCAATTTTTCCACTACAGCATCCACTTCTTCTTTAGTATTATGTCTGCAAAATGAGAAACGTATAGGAACCATATCTTCAGATTTGCCGTTGTGTATTGCCTTGATAACGTGACTTACGGCATTTGCACCACTTGTGCAAGCACTTCCACCACTTACACAAACCCCTGCCATATCTAAGTTGAATAATAACATTTCGCTCTTTTCTGTTTTTGGAAACGACACATTTAATACAGTATATAGACTGCTCCCTTGTGTATCGCCATTACATACTGCTTCTTTAAATTCTTTGTTTATCTTTTCACACATGTAGTTTTTCAAATCATTTATCCTCGCACTATCAGCTTCATAGCGTTGGGTAAATAACTCTAGTGCTTTAGCAAAACCTACAATCCCATAAAGGTTTTCTGTGCCGGCACGCATATTCCGTTCTTGAGAGCCGCCTATTAGTAAAGGATTAATTTTCACATCTTCGTTTACATATAAAATGCCTACACCTTTGGGTCCATGAAACTTATGCCCTGCTGCACTTGCAAAATGTACATTTAATTTTTTAAGATCAACTGGGTAATGCCCTATAGTTTGTACCATATCACAATGAAAAATTGCATTGTGTTTTTTACAGAGTTCTCCAA
Organism: uncultured bacterium; assembly: GCA_965652995.1. GTDB lineage: Bacteria > Bacteroidota > Bacteroidia > Chitinophagales > Chitinophagaceae > JAFIGV01. The sequence goes on along the minus strand of CBFGYQ010000163.1, from coordinate 3,557 downwards.
CTTTTTCAGCATTTAGCAAGTTCCCGATCTCATTGTTCGCATGCATTAGCGTTACTAATGTTTTCTCATTTTCTGAAAGCAATTCTTCCAGGTGGTTTAAGTCTATGTGTCCATTTTCCAACAACCTTACATAGCTTAATTTCACCAACCCTTTCTTTTCCAACTTTTGAACGTTGTATAGTGTAGCATGATGCTCGATTGGCGAACTAATGATATGCACACATCCTAAGTCACTAACAGCGGCATTTATTGCTGTATTACTACTTTCTGTACCACCTGATGTAAAAAATATTTCTCCCGGTGCGCAATTCAAAATTTTCGCAACAGATTTACGAGCTGCTTCGATTGCCATTTTTGTTTCTCTACCGTAAGAGTATACGGAAGATGGATTGCCAAATTTTTCAGTGAGATAAGGCATCATAGCGTCCAATACTTCCGGATCAAGCGATGTGGTAGCGGCATTGTCAAAATAAATTCTTTGCATCAGTTCCAAAATTTGCGCAAAATTACCGAAATCAGATTAGTTATCACTCAATCTGATTTCGGGTTTGTTGTCAAGTTAGAAAAGCCTTTTAACTGAATTATTATTTATCTGTAAAATGCCAGCTTTCATACCGACTCCAAAATGTCCTACCGTGTTCTCAAATTGCAACGCTTTAGCTCCATTATAGCAAGCCCATTTCAATAGATTTTCCCAATCAATACCAAGATGCTCACGTAATGTTTGTAGTTCTGAATAAATACAAAGCTTATCATTAGATGCGAGGCTATCTGTACCTATGCAAATCGTTGCACCTTCATCCATCATCATTTTTACATCAGGTAACGCATTTTCAATGTAGAAATTAGCATTGGGACAAAGGCAAAAGAAAGCCTTCTCAAACCGATGCACAGCGAATTGTACATCCTCTTTTTTTGTAAAACTATCATGCACAAAAATGATTGGATGAGTTGCATCTATCCATTCACTATAAGTTTGTAAAGACGATTTTCCTGATGGAGAGAAGCTAGTTGTTTCAATATTCAATCCATTCAACAGATCATTTATAGCACCGGTTTTATCCTTATAAAATTCATTCTCGTCTTTGCTTTCTTGATTATGTATAGACAAAAGAGAATTTTTCTCGAACTCACTAATTAATGAGAATAATTTTTGAGAAACGGAATAAGGTGCATGTGGTGTGAGGCTGGTAGTAGGTGTGTTATGCTGAGCGGAGTCGAAGTATTGACTATTGAATTCCTTATAAACTTTCAGTGCATAATCAAAACTCTTTTCTGCCCTGCTTTCATCAAAACCCAAAGCTTCTACGAATGTGTGAATATGCATTCTTCCTAAACTTCTTACATCAAGCGTGTCGGTGGTGTTTGCAATATCACCTATTGCAACAATTCCATTTTGATACAATTCTTCATAAGCTTCTTGTCTAGCAGTTGTTTTTTTCTCTTCAGAAAAAACACCGCGATTTTTTATTACTTGCAACAAAAAAGGAACTAATCCCGTGTGCTTGGGTATCGCACCTTTCATGTGTGAAAGCTCCACGTGGCAATGAGCATTTACAAAGCCGGGGCAAATGATACCACTATAATGCGTTGCTTCACCGGAAAAGTTTTCATGAATAGAGATGATCGTTCCGTCATCTGAAATTTCTATTGCAGCATTTGGTTGCAGAAATTTTTTACCATCATGTATTTTATCTGCGGTGAGAAACACGTGTTTTAATGATGAATTTTGAGTGTTGAATTATGAATTGAAATTTTTGCACTTAGCGTGGTTGCTACTATTTAACAAAGTTGCGACGCTCCGTTCATCAGCAGAATTACTATCGTGTATAATTGAAATTTTGGAATTTGAGATTTGGAAATTAATTTTTGAAATGCTTCAAGAAAATAATTTCTTTCTCATCCAAGAAACGCCATTTGCCACGAGGTAAATTCTTCTTCGTCAATCCTGCATAGATAACACGGTCTAGTTTTTCAACTGTATAACCCAAGCTCTCAAATATCCGACGAACTATACGGTTGCGACCACTATGTATTTCTACGCCTACTTCATGTCGTTCTTCTAGATAAGCGATCTCATCTACCTGCACTTTTCCATCTTCCAATTCCAACCCTTTAAATATTTTATCGTAGTCAGCTTTCGTCAATTTTTTATCTAGCGTTACGTGATACACTTTGCGAATGTTGTAACTAGGGTGTGAAAGTTTGTGAGCCAAAGCACCATCATTGGTCAGCAATAAAAGTCCGGTCGTGTTTCTATCCAATCGTCCCACAGGATACAATCTATCTACTTCAGCATTGGCTACCAGATCCATAACGGTTTTTCGCTCTTGTGGATCTTCGGTAGTGGTGATATAATCTTTCGGTTTGTTGAGCAACACATACACCAAATTTTTTTGTGGTGTCATCTTCTTTCCCGAAAGCGTAACCGTATCGCCCGGAGCCACTCTATGTCCAGGCTCTAATATCAGTTCGCCATTCACACGAACTTTCCCTTGCTTCACTAGTTCCGCCGCATCACGTCTGCTGCATTCGCCGCTGTGTGCAATGTACTTGTTGAGCATCATCGGCTCATCTATACTTTTGGAAGTATCTTTCTTTTCAGGTTTAGCGTTCTCTTTAAAATCGTCCTCTCTTTTTTTGTCGAATCTCTTTCTATCAGGCTTATCAAATTTTCTTTCTCCTTCTCTTCTCTCTTTTTTCTCAAACGGTTTTTTGTCGCGTTTTTCAAAAGAAGGTTTTCCTTCAGTTTTTCCGAATGGTTTCTTTTCAGATTTTTCAAAAGGCTTTTTGTCAAATTTTCTCTCAGAAAACTTATTCTTGTCAAATCTCCTTTCACGTCGGTCGCCTTCTTCACCTTCTTTTTTCTCGAAGTTTTTCTTGCCAAATTTTCTATCAGCGAATTTGTCTCTGTCGTTACTAAACTTGCCTTCGCGTTTATCACCAAATCTTGGTTTATCTCCTTCTTCTTTACTTCTAGAAAATGGTTTCTTTTCAAATGATTTTTCTTTGCCAAAACCATTATCACGTTTTTTTCTTTCAGGAAATTTTTTCCCAAATGATTTTTCTTCTACGCCATTATTCTTTTTATCACCTCTAAACGGACGATCTCCCTCTTTCTTGAAGTCTTTTTTGAAACTTGGTTTATCGCTCGGTTTCTTGTTGCGATCTTCTTTATTATCAAACGACTTTTTAAACTCTTTCTTCATGTGGAAGGCAAAGGTATTATAAGGTTTTGGGAAATAAGAGTGAAAATGGTAATTGATGGAGGTATACAGTAGTGAAATGTAGTACAACCGAGCACTTCAACTTCGCTCAATATAAACTCTGCAGCAGGTTTTTAAAAGTAGTAGCTAAGCTAAGGACATAAATACACGACAAGAAAAAAACCACCATTGTGGTGGTTTCTTATGCTTTTTTTGCGGTTGCTTTTCTTCTAGCAGTTCTTCTGGCAAGTCTTTTTTTGCCGAAAGAACCCATAGCTATTTTACCGCGTTTGGTACGTTTATCACCTCTTCCCATGATTATTTTTTTTTTAAATAAGGATGTAAAAAATA
>CBFGYQ010000162.1:0-5407 GCA_965652995.1 uncultured bacterium | reverse complement strand
ATCAATAAAAATTGCACCTATGTATAGACTATTACTTATTGTCTTTCTAGCTTTTTCGTTAAGTACAAATGCACAAAACGCATTAAATTTTGTGGGTACCGCTAGTTCAGGATCTCTTGTAAACACTAACCAACCTGCTATTACAGGTAGTGCTGCACGTACTGTTGAAGCATGGGTAAACATCCCAAGTACTGTTGGTACAGCACAAATGGTAATAGTAGATATGGGGAACACTTCTTCTGGGGGCAGATTTACCTTAAACGTTATTAACGGTCAACATTTACGAATTGAAATTGGGGGCAGTGGTTTTGATGCAACTAATGTTGATATCAGCGACGATAACTGGCATCATGTGGCTGCTACTTATAACCCGTCAAATGGTGCTGGTCAAAAAGGCAAGCTTTATATAGATGGTGTATTTCAGGTGCAATCAGATTTTACAATTGGAATGAACACTGCTGCGACAAACAATATTCGTATCGGTGGTAGAACAGATAATGTAAACTATTTCACAGGAAATATTGATGATGTGCGTGTGTGGAATGTTGAAAGAACAGGTACTCAAATAGCTGCTGATTACATGCATGAATTATGTACAATTCCTACTGGATTAATAGCTTATTATAAATTTAATGAAGGTATAGCTGGTGGTACAAATACATCCATTAGTTCTGTAGCCAACGCTGCAAATAGTACTTATACCGGCTCACTGCTTAGTTTTTCTAAAACAGGTGCAACATCCAATTTTGTAACCGGCGCTCCAATTGCCGGGGGCAGCACTAGTACAATTTCTCCAGTTGAATGTACTTCTTATACTGTACCAAGTAATTCAAGAACATTGACTGTGAGTGGCACCTACTACGACACACTGCCAAACTCTGTGAATTGTGACTCTATCATTACCATTAACCTTACAGTATTAGGTGGAACACCTTTTACAAACTTGGCTGCAAGCAACATTACTGACATATCTGCTTTGATCACTTGGGATTCGATTCTTAATGCTGCAGGTTACGAGTATGTTTTAGATCAGTCGAGCACACCACCCGCTACAACTGCATCGGGCACAACAATAACGGATACTTTCTATAATGCTACCGGACTTACATTAAGCACTACTTATTACTTTCATATTAGACCGGCGTGTGGTACTCCTAATACCAGCCAATGGACTACCATTAGTTTTAGAACAAATGATGCTTGTTACGCTCTCACAGGTTTAGATGTATCTAACATCACAGAAACATCAGCGACGTTTAGCTGGGATGCTGCTACTGATGCGTTGTGGTATGAATACGCTGTAAGTTATGATGCAAATCCTCCCGGTGGATCTGGTTCAGGAACTACTAAAACAAGCTACACCGCCGGATATTTACTCTCTAATGAAACCTACTTCTTTCATGTACGTAAAAAGTGTATGAACTATTTATGGTCTCCTTGGGAATCAACTACATTTACTACTCTCCCACCTACAACTACGGATGTAGCAGATTTAAAAGAAGATCAATTTACAATTTCACCCAACCCTACTACAGGAAAGGTTTTCATAAAAACACCATTTGCTTCGGGTAAAGAAAAACAAATTATCGTTACTGATGTATTTGGAAAAACATTAAAATCTACCAGTAATTACCAGAACGAGTTTGAATTTGATCTAAGTGAATTACCGTCCGGGATATACTATTTGCGTTGTAGTGTGGGTAATGAAACGCATGTAAAACAAATTGCAATTCATCATTAATAACCAAAACTAACTATCGAAAGCATTCCATCCTTGTGCAGTGATGGAATGCTTATTTCCTTTTTTAGTTTCTAGTATAGTCCCTTTATCCGCATCGGTAACATAACCTATTACCGCAATCTGGCTGTTATTTTTTACTTTTTCGTAGTCTGATTGATTGATCGTAAAAAGCAGTTCATAATCCTCACCACCATTCAAAGCACACATAGTAGGGTCGATCTTAAAATCAAAGGCGACTTCTCTCGTTTCATCATGAATAGGAATTTTTTCTTCATGAATATGACAACCCACTTTACTTTGTCTGCAAATATGTAACAATTCAGAACTTAGCCCATCGCTAACGTCAATCATAGAAGTAGGAACAACTTTATGCTCTTCAAGCCATTCTGCAATATCAGTTCTCGCTTCAGGTTTTAATATTCTCCCTATCACATAAGATTTGTTTTGTAAGTCAGGTTGTACTTGTGGACTTTCTATGAAAATTTGTTTTTCTCTTTCGAGCAACTGCAATCCTAAATAAGCAGCACCTAAATCTCCTGTTATGCATATTAAGTCATTCACTTTTGCACCAGCTCTAGTGATAAATTTATCAGGAGTTATTTCGCCAATAGCCGTAACACTGATCACAAACCCTTTCTGCGAAGTACAAGTGTCGCCACCAACTAGATCTACATTATACGCTTTGCAGGCAGCATAAACACCTGAATAAAATTCATCTAGAGCTTCCACAGAAAACCTATTAGAAATTCCTATGCTCATTGTGATGTGCGTTGGTGTGGCATTCATAGCACACAGATCAGAAATATTTACCACTACTGCTTTATAACCCAAATGTTTTAAAGGAGTGTACATCAAATCAAAATGTACATTCTCTAAAAGCATGTCCGTAGTTATCACTGTTTGTTTTCCAAAATGATCTATCACAGCAGCATCATCACCTACACTTAATATGGTACCTGCCTGGACTATATCATTATCTTCAGTAAGTCTATTTATCAAGCCAAATTCACCAAGTGTATTTATTTCAGTTCTATTCTCACTCATTTAATTTCTATTTTTAATTAGGCTTATCATTTCATCATGAATAAGCCCGTTTGTAGCAAGAGTTTGTTTATCATAAACGCTGTATGGAGCACCTTCGAAATTGGTAATTGTGCCGCCCGCTTCCTGTACTATAAGGTAGCCGGCTGCTATATCCCAAGGATTAAGATTGTATTCCCAAAAACCATCGAAACGACCACACGCCACCCAACACAAATCAATCGCAGCAGAACCAAGTCTTCTAACAGGTAATCCCTGCATCACAAATCTTTCAAAAACTTTAATGGGATGCTCATTATCTTCTTTGGGCCATTTATAAGGGAAACCTGTCACCAAACAAGCTTTTCGAAAATCAGTTTTTTTAGAAACAGTTATAGGAGTGTCATTTAAAAAAGCACCTTTCCCTTTTTCTGCAAAAAACAATTCATTCATGATGGGATTATAAACCGATCCAAACAACAAATCATCTTTGAAGCTCAAGCCAATACTTACACAACAAATAGGAATACCATGTGCAAAATTCACTGTACCGTCAATCGGGTCAATGATCCATTTATAATCTGAATGATTGTCTATAGATCCTTCTTCTTCACTGATGATGGTATGGTTAGGATATTTTTCTTTTATAATTTCTACGATCTTAGCTTCTGCCAGCATGTCCACCTCGGTCACAAGATTGTTGATACCGTCTTTGTTATTCACAGAGAAACTACCTTGAAAATATTCTTTAATGATCGCCCCTGCTTCTTTGGTTGCAAGTAATAATGTTTCTTTGATTTCGTTCATAGGGTTTTATAATTTTAATTCTTTACCAAGATAATAGTCGATCACTTTCAATTTAAAAATCAAATCGTATTTGGCACTTTGTAAGTTTGCCTCTGAAACAAATTGCGTATTCTGTGTGGTAAGATATTCTACCGTGTTAGTTAATCCTAATTCATATCTTTTCTTCGCAAACACAAATGCTTGTTGTGATGCTGTAACCGCTCGCTGTGCAGCATAATATTTTTGAATAGCATTTACTGCATCGTTATAAGCCTTGTATACATTCTGTTTTAAGTTGAGTTGCACCTGATCTATGTTGAGTTGATTGGATATAACATTGATCTTAGCTTGCCTTACATTGTACTGAGCTTGCCATGCATTGAATATGGGAATATTGAGTGCCAAGGAAATCGTCTGGCGAAAATTGTTGCTTAACTGCTTGTCAATAGGAATTCTTTGAGTTTCATATTGCACAACAGGTTGATAAATTGGCAATGCACGCCCTCCGGTAGAATCAATTGCGACAGCACCATTAGGCTGGTAACCTGTAACACTAAAGCTTTTGACCTCTGAAAAAGTGGATGCGTAGTTGGTCCCGGATTGTGCATTCAATCCTAATTGTGGCCAGAGTGTTCCTTTTGCAGCGGATAATCTTTTTTGTGAGGCTAATAAATTCATCTCACTGCTGCGAATACTTCCAAAATGTTTTAATGCTTCTTGATAAACAATATCAGGATTCATTTCGTTCAACGAGATCTGATCTTCCAATTTTACATCCGGTACTTCCACATCAAATGGTGTGGTAAAGTCTATATTAAGCAATGCCCTGATGTCTAGGATAGAGCTGTTGAACGTCGCGATATTATTGATGAGTGTAGCGCTATCGTTTGCAAGTTGCGCTTCCAGTTGTTTAGCACTTAGTTCCGGCAATCTTCCTGCGTCTACAAACTTTCTTGTTTGGTCCAGTTGTGCTTCGGAAAGAGCTACTTGTTTCTCACTTATTTTTATCTGCTCTCTAGCAAGAATCGCTCTCAAATACCCTGTAGCAACATTGAGTGATACATCATCTTTTAGTTGGTCAAGATCTGCTTTCGATGCTTCTAGAGAATACTTGTTGGCATTGATCGTATTTCTTTTTTGAAACCAACCAAAAAGCAAAACATCAGCACTACCATTCAATCCTAGAAAATCGTAATTGCTGTTTACAAACTGGTTGGTAGTAGGATCTACCGAACGTCCAAAACTTCGACCATAAGATACGGATGTATTTAGGTTGGGTAATTGTGAAAGCTGAGATTGCAGTAATTGCAACTTTGCAAGTCTTGCGTTTAATTCGTTTTGCTTAATGGAAATGTTATGCTGCAATGCATATTGCACAGCATCTTGCAATGTCCAGATTTGATTATCAGAACTTGTTTGAGAAAATACCGTAAATGGAACTATGATGGTGAAAAAAATGATTGCAATCCGCAACTTCATTGGACAAAAATAGTCTGAATTAACTCTTTATTCATCTTTCTTTTTTGCAGCACTATCGTTTTTGTCTGTTTCCTCTGGTTGATTGCATTGTGCATCGGTAGCATTAATATTTCTTTGTGGTTGAGGAGGCATTGTAGAAGCTAAGTAATTAGAATAGGTGCCGTACTGACTCATTATTTGAAAACCTTGAGGTGTAAGTTCTAACTTACCAGCTTGCCCAAAACCCATAGTAGGACTTACCCACATAGAGTTGACCAACACATCCCATACTCGTTCTTTTTCGTTTTCCGGAAGCTCTACTTTATACTTCGTAAGGATGTCATCAAATGGCAATGCATTGATATGTGAGTTCTCATAAATTTCTCCCATTACCAGATCGAA
>CBFGYQ010000161.1:0-5409 GCA_965652995.1 uncultured bacterium | reverse complement strand
AGGCAGTTAACGCCATATTCTATTAATAAATAAAGCAGCACTTCGGTGTCTGATGATGTTTTTGCACCACCTATTTGTTGCCATTTTTTTTGTAAAAATTGATGAGATAATTCTTCGTAATTAAATAACTCCCCATTAAAAATAATCGTGTATCTACCGCTCACATCTTGCATCGGTTGATCTGCTGCATGAGATGTATCAATAATAGAAAGCCGACGATGTCCTAACGCAACTTTATCATCACTCACAACATTTCCACAGTCTGGACCGCGCAGAAATAATTTATCGGTTGATTGTTTTACTTTTGAAAGGTTGACTGTAGCTGTTGGCTGCAACGCATAATAACCTGTAATTCCACACATGGGTTTTTGAGATGATTAAAAAAGCGGTAACGAATACGATATGCAATTTATAACATTACTGGACTATTTGTTACTACCTATCTTCCTTCTTATTATTTATACTATTGCACAATTTATTCGAGACAGAGATTATCCTCCCGGACATCCTTGGCGTCCGTACTTTATGACGGGTCTAACATTGAAGATCTGTGGTGCGATAGGAATAGGTTTAATTTATCAATATTACTATGGTGGAGGAGATACTGCTAACTATTGGTCTTATGCAGATGGCCTTAATGAGTTAGCACTTGAGTCACCGGTAAAATGGTTTAATCTAGTCTTTGGAATACCCGAATGGTATGAAGGAGAATATAGTTTTTACATTTCACAAATGCCATGGTATGGACACCCGAGCGAATATACCGTTTGTACCATCTGTTGTTTGGTAGGTATTTTTTGCCTGAGTAAATATTTACCAATGGCTGTAATATTCGCTGCGTTTTCCTACACCGGACTGTGGGCTTTATTCAGAACATTCGCTACAAAATATCCGGGTTATACAAAATACTTTGCTTGGGCTTGTCTTTACATTCCTTCTACGATCATGTGGGGGTCGGGTATTTTTAAAGACACGATCTGTATGTTCAGTCTAGGGTGGCTTACGTATGGGGCTTTTGAAATGCTGATCAATCGAAACTTTCAACCCAAGCTTATTATCATTACTGTTTTTTGCTTCATCCTTGTTGCCAGAATAAAAGTATATATCCTTATGGCTTTCATCCCGGCACTACTGCTTTGGATTTTATTTACCTATTCTCACAGGATACCTAGTAAGCTAACGAGGAATGTTGTGAAGATCATGGTTATTGTGATTTGTGTGGGAGGTTTTGTATTTGTATCAGGACAGTTTGCTGCGGAATTGGGAAAATATTCATTGGAAAATGTTGCGGCTACATCTTACACGACGGGTATGTATATTGCCGAAACTTCCGGCGACCAAGGTTCTACATACGATTTGGGGCCGATGGATCCATCAATAGGTAATATGTTGAAAAAATTTCCACTTGCAGTAAATGTAAGTTTGTTTCGGCCTTACTTGTGGGAAACACGCAAGCCGATTCAGTTTATTAGTGCAATAGAAGCTTTTATGTTCTTATGGGTTACCATAAAAATAATTATAGCTGTAGGTTTTAAAAATGTACGTAAGACAATTGCGGAAGATCCCACTATTCAATTCTGTTTAATATTCACTATTATTTTTGCTTTTGCTGTAGGGTTGTCTTCCGGTAATTTTGGTACACTTTCACGCTATCGCATCCCTTGCCTTCCGTTTTACGGCATAGCACTCATTCTTATCTATTATAAGAACAAGCCGATAGAAAACAACATTATGTCTTTTAATTTTCGCTAGATTCTTCTACAGAGTGTTCAATAGCCGGTTCAATTGTTTTCTTGCTGTAACGTTCCATTCTTTTGAGGATAAACAATGATAACATCAACCAAACAATACCGATAGAGAAACCTGCCAGTACATCTGTAGGATAATGAACACGTAGATAAATTCTGCTAACACCAATGAACAGAATCAGCAACGCGAACAGTATTATTAATGTCCATTTTAACCAGATATTTTTTATGTAATGGAAAACTATGTGAATGAGGAGACCGTAAAAAGCAAAACTTATCATGGAGTGCCCACTAGGGAAGCTATAGCCAAGTGCTGGTTTTAATAAAGGTAATAGCGGTCTTTCTCTGGAGAATAAAAACTTAAGTCCTAACATCAGCAATGTAGCACTTAAAGTAATTGCTATTATTTTTATGGAATACCATCTATGTTTACTTATCAAGAAAAAGTAAGCAGCTAAAAGAAGATTTGCCGGAATCAGAAAATAATGAGTGCCTAAAAACGTAACCCACCTCATAAGATCAGTATTTCTTGGAGAAACTTTACTACCTACATAAGCAAAAATGTTCTCGTCTATGTCTGGGTTTTGAACAATAAAAACCTGTCTTACCATATAAGAAAATACAAACAGGGCTATAAAAAAAATAGCATTAATAACCAAGACTTCTACAGAAAAAAGACCTATAGAAGCCAGTGATTTATATATTTTCAGTCGTGTACTTTTAAACATGTTTCTTCAGTAGTCGAATAGCTTACTAAAACTGTACCTCGAATTATTTTTTAAGAGTACTTGTCTTCGACGTAGAAAAAATTTCTGTGTAAAGTAATGCTGCAATCACTACAGATGTGGTCATTAATCCAATGAGAAGAATGATTGAATTTTTACTGATGCTTAATCGAAGTAACACATAAGTAATCCATACCAACAATAAACTGATGAATATCTTTTTGATCCAATCACGATAAGGTATCAAATGAAAAAATGACTTCTTCAATAATCTTGCAGAATGATGTAAATAAAATGCAGCTTGTACATAAGTGCTTATTACAAAACTTAATGCGACACCGGGCAACCCCATTAATTTGTATAAAGGAAACATAAGTGCACACGCTAAAACTAGATCTATTACAGCACCGATGTTGATGATATTGCCTTTTTGACGCTGTTGCAGAATAGTAGTGAAGGCATAGCAGCGAACCGGTAGTACAAAAATAGAGAGTGTAAAAATTGGTACTGAAGCAGCATATTTTTTTGTGAATACTACATCAAACAATTCGTAGCTGAAAAAAAACAAGAAGAAAAGTAAAGGGAAAATAATGCAGGATAATATTCTCGAAGAATAGTGCATGGTTGCTATTACTACAATATCATCTTTGTGACCTTTCTCTGTTGCAATTTGCATAAGCACAGCACCGCTTACAGCACCAAGTAGAATTGGGAGAAAAGGGATATCAATTGAACCATTGAAATAAATGGCAAACAAGGTTTTGGAAAGAAAGAGTGTAAGGATGAATTTGTCAACGTATTTAAACAGCATTTGAAAAATATCAAACACATACATATTCAACCAGTGTTTGCGAAAAGAAGTATTGATTGTTGATGTAGGAAAGGAATTTATAGACTTGAATGTGGCTGAGAATGCTACGAGTAATTTTATAAAAGTTGGAATTAATAGTAATAGAAATAGAAAACTTAATGTCCATCCATTCGATAAAAATAAATAGTGGATAATGAGATAGGCTACACTATAGAAGATGCTTGTCGCGGTCAGCAATTTGAATCTTTGAAAAATAATCAGCAAGCTTTCAAAAATGATGGCGAGTACATTCACAAAAAAAAACACTGCTCCTATGCCGAAGGAAATGTTTGTAACAAGGTGTTGAAAAAAGCTGAATACTAATGTGACTATAGCAACAAAACCTATAAATAAGAGATAGCCTTTAATCGGTATTGATCGAATAATAGCTGCGACGGTTTCTTTATCAAAACTTAGAAAAGCCACATGAATGCCCATGCAAGCCAGTGCATTGAAAACATACAAATACACCCAAAAAGTTTGATAGGTGCCATATTGAGCTTCAGCAATTTGTCTTGAGAAAAAAATTACCACAAGCAATGCTGCAAGAGTTGGAAAGCTCCGTATTAGAAAAATGAATGTGGAGCTTTTTAGGAAACTTTTATTTGCTGCTTGCTGCAAACTGCTCACATTCTTCGCGGTTTAATTGTTTAATTATTTTTGCAGGGTTGCCCCCAATGACACAATGCCCTTCAGTAAAACTTTTGGTGACAACACTTCCTGCACCTACAATTGTAAAATCTCCCAGTATCACATTTGGCAAGATAGTGCAATGCGTTCCGAGCCAACAATTTTTTCCAATGATTATGGGTTGCGCATTATCAAATTCTTTGTTATTGATGAAATTATGATTGGCAGAAATGATACTAACGTTAGGCCCAATATTAGTATTGTCTCCTACCTCAACTCCATTCAATGCATTAATGTAAACATTTGGAGAATCACCGGGATACACATTCGATCCTCTTGTTACATTTCTTGGGCATTTAATGGTACTCGTATGATGTATTGCCCAATCTACTTGTACATTGTTCCTCAATAATTTTCTAAAAATAAAATCTATTGTGTAGAAACTAAGCGGCATATCATTCCGTAGACCCAAAAGTTTTTTAATAAATGATGATATGCCGCTCATAGAAAATCTATAATGCTACTTCTGTCTGGTTTTCTTCCGGTTGTTTTGCTTTACCGCTAATGATAAAATACAGCGCAACCAATAAGACCACAGCTATTGCAATATTGCTATATATGGTAAGGGTATTTCCTACAGCATAGCTTTTCGGACGGAAATGAAACTCTATGGTATGTTGCCCTGCCGGTACTTTCAATGCACGAAGTATATAGTTGGCTCGCATAATGTCGGCTGGTTTACCATCTATTGTGGCTTCCCAACCGTAAGGATACCAAATGTCTGAAAACACTGCTACACCATTTTGCGAATTGTTTGAAACAAAACTCAAATCATTAAGCCCATATTTAGTGAGTTTAATAGACGAGCTACTGTCCTTGCCGAATTGATAACCGTTAACTGCTTTTGCAAAATTATTTCTGATAACAGCGGTAGTTTTCGAATTAAAACCATTTGCTACAATAGCTGTATCACCAAGCATAGTTGCGTTCAAGGCTCTCATTTCTTCATCGGCACTATTCACTGTTTTTACATCGTTTACAAACCATGCGTTACCATTCGCTTCAAGGTTAGGTTGATATGCCACTTGCTGATTCCCGCCTTGGAAAATGATGTACTTTGTATTAAGCATATTCAATACTTCTTTATTGAATTTGCCACCGCTTTGTTGTCCGCCCATCTGTACATCTATCAAATCTTGATAGATCTCCATTTTTGCCGGTGAATAACCGCCAACATTTTTGTAGAAGTATGCAGACATTGCATCGTTGTACACATTTCTTGAAAGGTCTATCACTCGGTAATACGGGTCTTTGTCTTTTAGAATTTCCTGATCTACAGGGCGTGGTACAAACAGCGTTTCATAATCCGTATCTTCTTCATAATTGCTTTCATTAAGATAGTTGTTGGCAACAGATAGTAGATCAAAAGCGATTAAAAATCCTATACCGCCAATCA
>CBFGYQ010000160.1:0-5422 GCA_965652995.1 uncultured bacterium | reverse complement strand
TCTACCAACTCCCACTAGCACCGCCGCCACCAAAACTTCCCCCTCCAAAACCACCAAAACCTCCGCCGCTGCTTCCTCCACCGAAACTTCCACCTCCAAAACCTCCGCCTCCCCAAGAGCTTCCACCCCAATAACCGCCACCAAAACCACGAGAACCTCTACCACTCATGTAGCCACCTCCACCGTTTCCACCACCAAAAAATCCTAGTATAAAGATGATGATGAATACAATAATGACTATTAATAAGGTTGTTCCAAAACCAATCTCTTCACCTTCTTCCACAGGATCGGCAGTATATTCACCTTTGGTTGCTTTTATGATCGCATCAACACCGGCATTAAAACCTGCATAATAATCTCCTGTCTTGAAGTGGGGTGTTATTTCATGGCGAATGATACGTCCGGACTGTGCATCCGTAAGCGCACCTTCCAATCCATAACCTGTAGAGATGTTTATTTTTCTATCATCTATAGCTGCTAAAACCAATACACCGTTGTTCTTCGCTGCTCTTCCTATTTTCCAGCGATTGGCGAGTTCTACAGCATAGTGTGCTACGTCATAACCACCAATACTTTTTACCGTAACAATAGATACTTGAGTAGAGGTGGTTCTATCAAAATCAACAAGTTTTTCTTCCAGCTTTGCTACCTGATCGGCACTCATTGTTTTGGCAAGATCATTTACCAACCGAGGGGGATTGGGTATTGGCGGAAAATCTGAATCGGATTGAGCAAAGACGAAACCCTGTACAAAACATAAAAGTCCGCAAAGAAATCCTTTCAATATATTATAGTTCAATCCTTTTATCATTTACCGAAAACAATTTCATCAGGCAATTCATTCTTTGTGATAGCCGGGTCATAAGGGAAATGTGTTTTGAGTGCGAGACCAAGCTCTTCTATACAACATACAAGCCCTGCTGTTATCTTCCCTTGCTTGAAATGCTCTAATAGATGATTTGCCGATTTTTCCCAGAATGCAGCACCTCCCAGTTTTTCAAACGCCTCTTCATCTCCATAGATAGCAAATTGCTGATCATGAAGTGCCACATAAACCAACACCGCATTGTGACGTTCGGTAGCTGACATTTTTAATTCCGTAAAAATTTCTCTGGCTCTATCAAGCGCATCCATATAGTCGCAGTAGCTTTCTACAAACACACGCACCTCACCTGTAGTTTGAGACTCTACAGTACGGATAGCCGCGACAATACGTTCACGATCATCGCGCTCCAACAGTGCTTTCTTTTTAGAAGAAAAAGGAAACATTATTTAGAATTGTACCTGTGGTGCTTTTTGAGCATTAGGATCTGCTTCAAACATGCCCTTGGTTTGGAAGCCCATCATACCTGCGAAAATATTGTTGGGGAATACACGTAGTTGTGTATTGTATTGCTGCACTGCATCGTTGAATGCTTTACGTGCTACAGTGATGCGGTTCTCTGTACCTTCCAACTGTACTTGCAAATCTCTGAAAGCTTCTGTGGCTCTTAGTTGCGGATAGTTTTCTGTTATCACCATCAAGCGACCTAATGCTTGACTCAACTCGCCTTGTGCTTGTTGAAACTCTCTTAGTTTTTCAGGAGTTAATTTATCAGGATCTACTTGTATAGAAGTTGCTTTAGCACGTGCGTTGATAACATCTGTCAGAGTTTTTTGTTCAAAATTAGCTGCACCTTTTACGGTTGCAACAAGATTGGGTACAAGGTCTGCACGACGTTGATATTGGTTTTGCACTTCACCCCATTTGCTCTTCGCATTTTCATCAAGAGTTACAAGGCTTTTTTGAACATTGCAAGTCATGCAGCCGCCAATGAGCAACAATGCAAGAACTACTAGAAGAATGATAGAACCGCTTTTCATATTTGTGTTTGTTTTGTTGAAGTAAAAATACAGGTTTGAGTGGTAAAAGGAAGACTTATGATTTTACAATTTTCATGTTCTAATCCTCATTCACCCTCCTCAAATGCACTTCATTGGCCGGAGAAACAACAATCGGATATTTTTCAATTGTCACATCAGAAGAATCTAAACCAAATGCACGCTCCTCCGACAAACTGAAATTCTTCAACATGAAATAGCCTTTGATAATGAGCTTTTGGAAGAGCGGAAGTTTATTATCACGCGACATGAATTTCTCTGTTACAATAAAACGGAAGTCACCGATCACATTGTTTTTACTAAGCGATTCATAACGACTCACAACATTCACTTCCTTATTGTTCACCATATCTTCCACCACTTGTCTGAACATTGCCTGCACACGATGCTCCACCCGGAAGCCTAATCGAAAATCTATACGAATAATTTCATTAGGTATAATAGTTTGTACTTCGTATTCAGCCGTATAAGGATTGTCCATTACATCCACATGTACAAACCAATAGATGTCGGCGCGTTTCGGTTTTCGGTAAAGGATCGAGAAAATGACTTTATGCTCAATTTCTTTAAGATTATTGGCACTCGTTAAATACACAAGGTGTGTAGCGTATTTCGGAATGCTTCGGTCATTGCTCAATTCTTGCAGGATAGAGGTATAATCTTCCAAACGAACAAACTCCACATAACGGTTTTTGATTTTTCTTGCTTTGAACCAAACAAACATTGTCCCAAATAAACAAAGCGCGATGATCAACGCTACATAACCACCATGCGGGAATTTTTCTAGGTTGGCAATGAGAAAACTGATTTCGATGGTCAGGAATACTAAAAGATAAGTGACGATCCAAAAGATCTTCGCCCGTTTTATTAAGAGAAAGATCGAAAATAAAATGGATGTCATGATCATGCAAAGCGTTATAGCAAGACCATACGCAGCACCCATGTTAGAGGATTTCTTGAAATACAAAACCACCAAGCAACAGCCAATAAATAATAATAAATTGATCCCGGGAATAAAAGATTGCCCACGTTCCACAGTTGGGTAAACGATCTTCATTTTTGGCCAGAGATTCAGTTTCACCGCTTCACTTATCAATGTAAAAGAACCCGTAAGCATTGCTTGGCTCGCAATGATAGCAGCAAGTGTCGCGATAGCAATTCCTCCATACAAAAACCAACTTGGCATTAGCTCGTAGAAAGGATTTTGTAAGGTAGCATTCCAATAATCACCTGTTTTATGGCTCAGCATCCACGCACCTTGTCCCAGATAATTCAATATCAAACAAGATTTTACAAATATCCAGGAAATGCGAATGTTCTTTTTACCGCAATGTCCCATGTCGGAATACAGTGCTTCTGCCCCTGTTGTACAAAGAAAGACCGCACCCAGTATCCAAAAACCTTCAGGATAAGTAGTAAGTAATTCGATCGCATAATAAGGATTGAACGCTCTAAAAACATGAAGCTCTTCACCAATATGCATCACGCCAAGCACTCCCAGCATCAAAAACCAAACGAGCATTACCGGACCAAAAGCCTTACCAATAGAAGCAGTGCCAAATTGCTGAAAAAAGAATAAAGCACTAAGAATGCAAATTACTATCGTGATGATCGTCCAGTCAGAAATACCGCCAAGCCCCGGCAAACCTTTCAATCCTTCCACCGCAGATGTCACCGAGATGGGAGGCGTTATCATACCATCTGCCAGGAGTGTGGCACCACCGATCATCGCAGGATACACAGCCCATTTACTATGCCGGCGCACCAAGGTAAACAACGAAAAAGTGCCACCTTCGCCCTTGTTATCCGCGCGCAATGTCAACAAAACATATTTAATGGTCGTTTGCATTGTCAGCGTCCAAATGATGCAAGACAATGCGCCAATGATAAGATGCTCAGAAATGACCTTCTTGTTGCAGATCTCATTCATTACGTAGAGTGGAGATGTACCGATGTCGCCGTAGATAATACCAAGGGCAATGAGGAGACCGGCAGCCGAGAGTTTAGTGTGTTTTCCCACGATTAGTTGGAAATAGTAAAGCCTGCAAAGTTATACTATTATCCACACGGCTCGCAACATTTCATTATGTTTTCTGCAAGTCATTATCTCCTTACTTTTGCGAAAATTTTTTGGAGTTGCTTTTTTGTGTCCGGGCTGTAGAATGTCGATTGAGCTGAAGTGGCGATGGCACCGTTCATCTGATCAAGCCTACTCGCCATTTCGACCATAGGGAGAAATCTCCTTAATCTATTACTCGCGTCATTGTGGCGATTAATAATGAATTAAAAGTTGAATAAGGGTAAGCTGCAATCTCCTAATTGAACAAAAATGAGATTGCAGCTTACCCTACTGAATGCAAAAAACATATTTCATCGCTGCAATGACGTGCGCGAAATGAATTGTAATTATGGTGAAGATTGAAAATATAGAGCTAGGAGATTTTCCATTACTACTCGCACCGATGGAAGACGTGAGTGATCCGCCCTTCCGTGCGGTTTGTAAAGAGCAAGGTGCTGACCTAATGTTCACAGAATTCATTTCTTCTGAAGGGTTGATTCGGGATGCCATCAAAAGCCGCCAAAAACTCGACATATTCGATTACGAAAAACCCATCGGCATACAGATTTTCGGCGGCGATGAAGATGCACTTGCCATGTCTGCAAAAATTATTGATGCTACACAGCCCGATTTATTGGATATTAATTTCGGTTGTCCCGTAAAAAAGGTGGTTTGCAAAGGAGCTGGAGCAGCAGTATTGAAGGATATAGACCTGATGGTGCGCCTTACCAAAGCTTGCGTGAATGCAACAACACTTCCCGTAACGGTAAAGACGAGATTGGGGTGGGATGAAAGCACAAAAAATATAGAAGAAGTAGCAGAGCGATTACAAGATGTAGGTATCAAAGCCTTGAGCATTCACGGTCGTACCCGCACGCAGATGTACAAAGGCGATGCGAAATGGGAGCTGATCTCGAAGGTGAAAAATAACCCACGTATTCACATTCCTATTTTCGGAAATGGTGACATTGACAGTCCGCAAAAGGCATTGGAATACCGAAATAAATACGGTGTTGACGGTATTATGATCGGTCGTGCTGCGATTGGTTATCCATGGATATTTCGTGAGATAAAACACTATTTCAAAACGGGCGAAACCTTAGCACCACCAACTTTAGAAGAACGAATTGACGCTTGCAGAAAGCATTTGCATGGTTCTGTAAAATGGAAAGGCGAAAAGTTGGGTATTCTCGAAATGCGCCGCCACTATGCAAATTATCTAAAAGGTTTACCGAACATCAAAGAATTCCGCTTAAAGATCGTGACTTGTGATAGTCTTGATGGTATAGATAATATTCTGTCGGAAATTGTGGAATATTACTCAACTGTAGGTCTACTTGTACAAGTAGATATTCATGAAAGTACTTCTTTCAATTAATGTAATATGCTGAGAGAATGGTTTCTACTATAAAATCAATGTTCAATTATTATCTTTTCAAGTTTGACCGATTTATCTTTAAATACTATTTTCAAAAAATAGAT
>CBFGYQ010000159.1:0-5426 GCA_965652995.1 uncultured bacterium | reverse complement strand
GTGGCGGAAGGATATGTGAGAAAACCTAAAAACAATGAGATAGACACAACACCTTTCAATAAAGGAAACTGGCTGCTAAGTGCGAAAAAATTATCGTTAGAAGATAGCCGATTTGTGATGAACACTGCAGAACGACCTGCATATGAAAATGAATTTGACCCTTCACACATGGATGTTTCAGCAATCAATTTGCTGGCTGAGGATTTGAAAATAAATATGGATACGCTAACTGCTTCTTTAAAAAATTTCTCTGCGAAAGAAAGAAGTGGTTTGATCGTAAAACAACTAAAGGCTGATGTATCTGTTTCACCTAATGCTTCTATCTGCAGTAATCTTTACTTGGAAACTAATAGAAGCAAACTGCAACGTTACTATGCAATGCACTACACACGCTTTCCTGATTTCAAAGATTATGTAGATAAAGTAGTGATGGAAGGAGACTTCAAGAATGCAACAGTTGACTATCGTGACGTTGCTTACTTCGCTCCTGTATTACATAAATTTCCGGCTATTCTTTCTGTCAATGGAAATATTAAAGGTTCGGTGGATAGCTTGGTAGGTAAAGGATTGAATGTTACAGATGGGAATTCCAGATTGAAAGGTGATCTTTCTATGATCGGATTACCGGATACCGAAAATACATTCATCAATCTACAGAAAGGTGAAGTGTACACCAATAAAAAAGCAGGCTATAAATACTTTCCTGAGTTAAGAAATTTCAGAACGATAGACATCGACAAACTGGCTTACATTGACTATCACGGAAGCTTTGTTGGCTATATCGATCGATTTGCTGCAAACGGTATTCTCAATACTGCATTAGGTTCTGTAAAATCTGATGTGAAATTGACGTTGCCTAACATGGATGCTACAAAGGCTATTTATACAGGAACTATTTCTTCTTCTTCTTTAGATGTCGGAGCTCTTTTTCGTCAACCGAATTTTGGGAAGATTGCATTGAGTGTGGATGTGAATGGCAGAGCATTTGACCCGGTAAATGCAGCGGTAAACCTTAATGGAGATATCAGCTTTTTAGAATTCAATGGCTACAGATATACAGACATCAACGCTGTTGGAGTTTTAGCTCAGAAAAAATTTGATGGAAAGCTTCTTATCAATGATCCAAATCTTGCTTTGGCGTTTTATGGTAATGCAGATTTTAGTCAACCACAATTGCAAATAAACGCAACAGCCAACTTGCTTAGTAGTAATTTGAAGGCACTCAACTTTACAAAAGATAGCGTAACTGCTGCTGCTGACTTTGACCTGAATTACATAGGAAACAATATTGATGAATTTACGGGTTATGCAAAGCTCTACAACATTAACCTTACACGAGATAATCACCGTTTAGATGTAGATTCTATTTATGCAAACTCTGCCGTCGTTGATGGAAAGAAACAATTAACGCTGGAAAGTAACATTGCCACTGCAAGTATAAAAGGTGATTATTTATTATCACGATTGCCTTACTCTATTCAATATTATATTTCGGGATACCTGCCCAATTACATAGAGGCCCCTTTACAATATGCACCAGATCAAGATATTGTATTCAATGTGCAAACAAGAGAAATGGACAGCCTACTTGCTGTTATAGCACCGGCTTTCAAAGGGTTTAGCAACAGCACCATCAATGGCTCATTAAACACAAACACACAACAGTTAATTTTTGATGCTAATGTCCCATACGGCTATGTTAGTGGTGTGCATATTAATAAAGCAATAGTAAAAGCTACCGGTAATTTTAATAACCTAAGTTTAAATGCAGACGCAGAGAAAGTTGCACTTGGCAATGACATCATTAGTGCTTCCGTAAATGCCAGCACCACTTTAGGAAATGATTCTCTTCAGTTTGACATTACAACAAAGTCGGATGATGAATATGGTACAGCCAACATAAATGGTAAAGCCTTCGCTCGTGGCGATTCTCTTTTTTTAAGTCTCCTCCCTTCAGATTTTTACTTAAATACTTATAAATGGGATATCCCATCCGGTAATAGGTTTGTGATCTCAAAAAACTATTTATATGTTCGAAACCTCACATTGCAATCAGGAAATCAGGAAATAGCGGTCAATAGTTCTAATGAATATTTAGATCAGGCAATAGATGTAAAGGTGAAAGAATTTGATCTTGCCATGCTTGGTAGTCTAGCAGACATAGAAGCGTATCAGCCCAACGGGAAAGTTAACGGAACGATTTCTTTCAAGAATATTTACAGAGGAGTTCAATTGGCAAGTAATCTTATTGCAGAGGATGTGATGTTCGGGACTGACACGATAGGTACAGTAAACATTTTCGGTGATTATGATGGTCAGAAAGAGATTATTTCTTTAAGAGCACCGAGTGGTATTTTTAATAAAGCTTCATCTCTAGAAGCTTCAGGCAGCATTTCGTTTGACAGTACCAACAATCAAGTATTAGATGGTGTAGTAAGATTTGACAATGCAGATGTAAATTGGATAAGACCATTGGTAAGCGACTTGCTTAGTAACATGAGCGGTAAAATGAATGGTATTGTTAATATAGGAGGTTCTGCACAGCGACCTGATGTAAACGGCAGTGTGAAGCTTACCAATGCCGCAACTAAAATAGATGTAATCGGAACTTACTACCGCATCCCTGAAGCTACTATCATAGTTGATAATGAGAATATTGATTTTGGAACCGTTACGCTTCATGACGATTATGATAATACTGCTACGCTTACCGGAGGACTTCGACATGACCGCTTTAGAAACATACGGTTCAACCGAGTGCTTCTTACATCTCCAAAATTTGAAGTTTTAGATCTATCGGAAAAAGAGAACAAAGGCTTCTATGGCAACCTAATTGCGAATGTGACATCACTTTCTATAGCAGGCACAATTGATGATATCCGTATGACGATACGTGCCACTCCTGCGGATGAATCGCACATTTTCATTCCTGTACAATCTGGCACAGATCTTAGTAACTATAGTTACATCACTTTCAAAAAATATGGAGAAGAAGAAATTGTAAAACAAAAAAAGAAGAATAAATTTTCGTTGACCTTGATTGGTGATATGAACCCTCTTGCACAACTTACTATGGTGCTTGACCCTGCTACCGGAGATATGATAAATGGTAGAGGATATGGAAATATTACACTTAGTCTATTGGCAAATGATGATATGAAGATGTACGGCAATTTCGATATTGATGAGGGTGATTACACGTTTACGTTTAGAAAATTATTTTTTGTAAGAAACTTTAAGATCACCGAAGGAAGCCGTATAGCTTTTAATGGTCCACTATACAACACGAACCTAAATGTAAACGCTATCTATTCAACAAGGGTACGTCTCTCCGATCTACTAGACCCTAATGAAAAAAGACAAATTAGCGAAAGTCCCGAATGGAAGGAAACCAACTCTCGCCAGGATGTGAACATATTACTAAACATGACGGGCTCCCTTGAAGATCCAAACCTTAACTTTAAACTAGATGTAGATAAACGTTTTGACGGAACTGTAGTTGCGGGGAAGCTGATACGCATCAATCAAGACTATTCTCAATTGTTCGATCAAGTTGCATCATTGTTGCTTGTAGGTACTTTCATCCCTACAGGTGGATTGTTTGCGTCAAACACGAATGCTGCTGTGAGTAATAACTTCGGAGAGATCCTTTCCAGCACATTCTCTTCTCAACTCACCAATATGGTAAGTAAACTACTGAATGATCCATCTCTTGCTATAGAATTAAAATACAATAGTTACAGCTATAGTAATGACAACATTAATGGACTGAATCGTAATGAAGTTTCACTTGGTATAAAAAAGAATTTTTTGAAAGACAGATTGATCGTAGAACTGGGTAGTGCTTATGATTGGGGGCGACCTTCTACCAACACTTCTTCTACCAGCAATTTGAATCTTGCCGGAGATTTCAGAGCGCAATATCTTTTGACAGAAGACGGACGCATTCGACTCAATGCTTTTAATACCAGCAATTACGATGTGCTGCTGAATGACAATCTTACACGTAGGGGTATCGGTATTTCTTACCGAAAATCATTTGACAATATCAAAGATTTCTTTGGCAAACCAGACAAACCAAAACGTGAAGAACTTAAAGACTCCATTCAAAACAAGACGACATCCTTGTAATATCGCTAGTTCTTGATTATCTGATAACTACCAACTTTATCTTTTTGTCTCAAAAAAATCGTGTAAACTCCATTAGGTAAATTTGAAATATTTAAGGTTGTACTATTACCTGAAAAAGAAAATCCGCGTACTAGTTTTCCATTCATATCAATTATCTCTCCATTTACACTTTCTTTGGAAGTGTTGACATAATCGATGACGATCTTATCAGAAGATGGATTGGGATAGACTTGAACTTCATCTTCCTTAAAAGCTGTTTCTACATTCGTTAATTTAATTGCATTATTGAAACTGATTTTTTTAGAATTAATTACACGACTATTCATTTTATCATTATCAAACTTTTTTACCATAGCAATAAGTGTGAGATGATTTAGTTTGTAGTTACCAGGGATAGTATATGTAAACTCGTAATCATTATCTTGAGTAGGATACAATTTTGAAGGTAATGAATTGACCTGCCCCCAAGTACCACCAAACATGTGGCGGAGTACATGACTATGATAATATTGATTTTCATCAGGTTCTGCACATCCCTGATAAGCCTTAACACTATCTTCAGTGAGGTACAAATTGAATCGAAAATTGCCAGAAAGTGTATCGTAAACTTTTGCTTTCACTTTCACCTTCAACTGCCTGTTGGTTGCATCGAATAATGCGTTTGTAACAGCTACCTCTAACGGCTCATAATATCTGTCTCGCTCTTTAAAATTCCTCAATAAATAATCACCATTGTAGGTGTAAAAGCTATTCTCCAAATCAGATCCATATGGAAACCTATATCTATCTATAAATGCCGTTGGATGACTCAAGTTGAACAAATCGTTTATCACATCTCCATCTACATTATAAAGCACATCGCTAGAACCTGTATAAATATTAGCAACAGCATATTTCGGATCGGGAGCAATAGCAGTGTCTTCAAAAGCAGCTGCATCTATACACGGGCAACAAGCCTGATGTTTATAAACTTCGAACAAGACATTCTTTGTTGGTAAATAGCTTAACACTTTTATCTGTTTTACAATGGTATCATTTACCAAATTTGCGTCTGTTACAGCTATACTTCTCGTCCAAACTTTTAATGTGTGCACACCTGTTGTCGTAATATTTATTGTAAAATTACCTGTTACACGTTGTGGAATAAATGATGTGATCGGGTAAGTCGGAGTTGCTGGAGACACTTCTGTAATAGCTCCGTTATCAAGCTTCCAAGCCACTTTGAAACCATTATAAGGCATGTTAGTAGAACTCAAATTTTCCACGATCAAATCAAATTTATGTGTACCTGTGGG
>CBFGYQ010000158.1:0-5456 GCA_965652995.1 uncultured bacterium | reverse complement strand
AGTGTAGGATTGGTTGGTGTTTCTATCCAAATCAATTTTGTTTGTGGTGTGATGTGCAAGACTTGATTAATGACATTGAACAAGCGTTGGATAATTCAAAAATAAAAACTCAAAACTCAAAAGAGTTTATTGTAGGTTGATTTCACACAAAGGTTGCAAAGAATAGAAATGTCACTAGGTTCTTAGTGTCGTAGTCTTCGTAGTCTCTTTGTGTGAAACCTAGATAGTGCGGGATGTAGAATAGAGAACAGAACGTACAAGAGTGCGACGCAACGAAGCTTAATAGAAAGAAGCAGCTAAGTGCAAAAAAGAAACACAAAAACAAACTTCAACAACACTTCGACTACGTCCAGTGTGACAACAAAATTCATCATTAACACTTCAAACTTTCAAAAAATGTCTATACAAAATCAACAACAAAAATTAAACATTGGTCTATTCGGATTTGGCGTAGTGGGTGAGGGACTTTACAAAGTGCTGAGCAACACTCCTACATTGAATGCAACGATCAAAAAAGTTTGTATCAAAGACCCGAATAAAAAACGTAATGCACCGAATGAATTGTTTACGACAGATGGTGCTGAACTATTTGCAGATAAAGACATCAACGTGATCGTAGAGTTGATAAATGATGCGGATGCTGCATATCAAATTGTTAGCACTGCATTGAAATCAAAAATTGCTGTAGTAAGTGCAAACAAGAAATTAATAGCAAAACATTTTGAAGAATTGCTTTCGCTGCAACAGAAGTTTGATGTGCCATTTTTGTACGAAGGGGCTGCATGTGCATCTATACCCGTAGTGCGTAATTTGGAAGAATATTATGACAACGATTTATTGGAAAGCATTAGTGGCATTGTGAACGGTTCTACAAATTATATTCTTACAAAAGTGTTTGATGATAAACTGGATTTTGACACAGCTTTGTTGCAAGCTCAAGAAGAAGGTTTTGCAGAAACAGACCCGACGCTAGATGTAGAAGGGATAGATGCACAAAATAAATTGACGATTTTATTAGCTCATGCTTATGGCATCGTTACTGATCCTAAGAATTTGATCTGCTCCGGTATTCAATCTTTGAAAGAACAAGATGCTATCTATGCGAAAGAGAAAGGCTATCAAATAAAATTAGTAGCGCAAGCTCGTAAACAAAAAGATGGAAAAGTAGCAGCGTTTATATTGCCACAGTTTATTAATAATAATAGTCAGTTGTATAATGTGAAGAATGAATACAATGGTGTGGTGATAGAAAGTAATCTTGCCGATAAACAATTTTTCTACGGTAAAGGAGCGGGTAGTTTTCCTACGGCATCGGCTGTATTAAGCGACCTGTCTGCATTGCGATATGATTATCGTTACGAATACAAAAAACTGCGCTATCAAACTCCATCAGAATTTGCTGATGATTATTACCTAAAAGTATATGTAAGTTTTGATAAATTATTTCATGTGCCGCAAGAAGCATTTGAAGAAATAATAGAGTGGAGTAGCACAGAAAAACGTTGTCATGTACTGGGTGTTATTCATTCATCTAGATTGGCAAATAATAGTTGGTGGAAAAAACAAAATGCTTCTTTAATCGTATTGCCGGATGCGTTTATGGAAAAAGCAAATAATGAAATTGGTGTGCAGGAAGAGTTGTTGGAATTAGTTGGATAAATGTTGTTTCTTTTTACAATTCGACAGCTCCTTGAATTCTTTCGAGGGGCTTTATTGTATTATGTTTACCTAAGCCTTCTTTTCTTCCGCTGCTATCAATGTGTTTTTCATCAATCCGCAAATTGTCATAGGGCCAACACCTTTCGGTACCGGAGTTATGAAACTACACTTGGGAGAAACATTGTCAAAATCCACATCACCCACCAATCTAAAGCCTGTCTTACGCATAGTGTCTTCAATACGATTAATACCCACATCTATCACAATAGCTCCTTCTTTTACCATATTTTCTGTAACAAATCTTGGGATGCCAATTGCTGCTATCAAAACATCCGCTTGTTGTGTTATTTCTTTTAGATTTTTTGTTTTTGAATGGCAAATGGTAACCGTTGCATTTCCAGGATTGGCGTTGCGGCTCAACAATATTGACATCGGTTTACCAACGATATTGCTTCTGCCAATCACCACACAATGTTTACCTGTTATGTCAATGTTGTAACGTTCTAACATCAACAAAATTCCGTATGGTGTAGCAGGCAAAAAACCTTTCTGCCCCAAGATCATTTTCCCTTGGCTAATAGGATGAAACCCATCTACGTCTTTTTCTGGGGCAATGGTGTTGATTACTGCATTTTCAGAAATGTGTTTGGGCAGTGGCAATTGAACCAAAATGCCATCCACGCGCTCGTCTTCATTCAGTTTTTTTACTTCAGTCAGCAAGTCTTCTTCTGTAATTTCTGTATCAAAAAGGAGTAGAGTAGATTCGTATCCGATCTCATTACATGTGCGAACCTTCGCGCCAACATACGCTTCGCTCGCAGGGTTGTGACCCACTAAAATAGCCGCCAAATGGGGTGTTTTTAGTCCTTTAGTTTTACGCTCTTCTACTTTTTTTCTTAAGTCTTCCTTTATGGATGCTGCCGTTGCAGTACCGTCTAAAATTTGCATGACGCAAAGATATGTTGATTGACGAATTAGTTGAAGAGTTGATTGGTAATACAATTCACTAAAAGGAAAAAGTGCAATCGTTTTCTTTGTGTCTTAGCATCTTTGCGTGAAAGTCAATGTACAAATTCAAACCTCCCACCATCAAACAGCCCTTTATCACTCAATTTCAATTCAGGTATTACCAACAAAGCCATAAAAGACAAGGTCATGAATGGTGCTTTAAGCATGCTTCCCAATTCTTTTGCTGCTTGGTCTAATTCCGCATATTCTTTTGCCACAGTATGCCCGTCTTTGTCGCTCATCAAACCTGCAATGGATAATGGCATACACAGAATTTCGTTGTCATTTTTTACAACTGAGATACCGCCTTTTGCATCTATTAAAGCATTCACAGCATTACAAATGCTTTCATCATCCACGCCAACTGCAATGATGTTGTGACAATCATGCGCTACTGTTGATGCGATGGCTCCTTGTTTCAGTCCGAAATTTTTGATGAATGCAATAGCAGGTTTTATTTGTTTTTCATAGCGGTTTACAACAACAATTTTCAAAATATCTCTTTCTACATCAGCAACAATTTTCCCATTGGCAATTTTTGCACCTACTATTATTTTGTTGGTAATAAGTTGTCCGTCCAATGCTTCGATGACGTGTATTTGTTGTTGGTTTTCTATTGCTTCTAAAACAAAATCGTCTGACTTGAAATGTGTTGCAGAAAAATTGTTGATGATTTTTATCGGAACGGAAGGCAAAAGATTTTCTCCATTCTTTGCTACAAGATTGCCTTGAATATAGGTTTCTAAAACATTGAAATTTTCTAAATCGTCAATGATAATAAAATCTGCATCGTCATCTTCACGAAGTAAACCTACCGGAAGTTTATAGTGCAAAACAGGATTGATACAAGCTGCTCGCAACACATCAAACAAATCAAAACCTTTTGCCAACGCACGTTTCACATGGTTATTGATATGATGCAGCACCAATTCATCAGGATGTTTATCATCGCTGCAAAACATGGTCATCTCAGGATGTGTTTTTAAAATAGCAATCAACGCATCGAAATTTTTGGCAGCACTTCCTTCACGAATAAGACAATGAATATCATTATTTATTTTATCTAATGCTTCTTCCAAGGTAAAACTTTCATGGTCGGTAGTGATACCTGCACTTGCGTATTTTTTGATGGCTTCACCGCGCACATTCGGTGCGTGACCGTCAATAGGTTTTCCGATTTTTTTTGCAGCTGCGATCTTCGCCATTACCTCTTTATCATCATACAACACACCGGGATAATTCATCATTTCCGACAAATACCAAATGTCATCTTGCACCAATAATTTTTCTACATCTTTTGCATCAAGTGCTGCTCCGGCAGTTTCAAAACTTGTTGCAGGCACACAAGACGGCGCACCAAAAAAGAATTTGAAAGGGGTTTGTTTTGCATTGTCAATCATGTATTGCACACCTTCCATGCCGCATACATTTGCTATCTCATGCGGATCAGAAACGGTAGCTACTGTGCCATGCACAACAGCCAATTTCGCAAACTCAGTCGGTACTAACATAGAACTCTCAATATGTACATGCGCATCTACAAAACCGGGAAGTATGTAATTGGAAACAGGTTCGCTAGTTTCTTTTATAGAAATGATTTTGCCATGTTCGATAGTGATGGATGCAGGGTAGATTCTTTTGTTAAAGATGTCGATGAGGTTGGAAGAGATGGTTGACATTTCGTAGTTGTTTCACACAAAGTTGACAAAGAAAGGCAAAGGGAACAAAGAAGATGTACTGGATTGTTGTAGTCTTTGTAAACTTAGTATTCGTTGTACTCTTCGTGTGAAAATTTTACTCAATAGTGAAATTTAGTTGAACGGAGCGTCGCAAATCAAGTTTTATAGTAGCAACTAAGCTAAGTGAATAAAACATCAAAATCACAAACCACACATTTACGCATTCACCAAAAAACAAAACACTTCTCCCGGTCCGTGTACACCCACCACCAACGTCTTTTCTATATCAGCAGTGCGGCTGGGTCCGGTGTTGAGGTTTATCATGGACGGAATGTTGTCGCTATATTTGTCTTTGATGTGTGCTAATGCATCGGGAATGTCTGCTACAATTTGGTTTGCATACGCCACTATGATATGCACCGGATAGTAAGCAGAAGCGATGCGCCCAAGATTTTGCTTGCTGCTGAAAAGTGCAGAACCCGTGCGCGCTACCAACACTTCACAACCGGTAATACAAGCATCGGCACTATCGTTATTTCTATCGGCAGGATGCACAAATTCTAATCTATTATTCTCGCAAAGCGTCATGATGCGTTCTTCTGCACAAAGTATTTCCGTCCATCCTTTTTGATCGTACAGTGAGTGAATATTATCCAGAAGCTGTTGTTCATCATCACAGAAAACAAATTTGCCGCCAAGTTTTATGAACTCATTTGCGTATTGTTCCTCAAGTGATAAATCTGATTTTGTATAATAGTCTTGAACATTGTCTTTATCTACCTCAGGAAAAGGCATGGGAAAACTACCGTTGCTCAATCCTTTACGAATGCGAGCCAGTATTTGTTCTTTTGCTTTTGATGTTTTGTATGTTGCCACAATAGTCAAAATTTACTCAAAAATAAAGAAATGGTTAATGAAGCACTGGAATTATAAAATGAATATATAATGACTAGTTTTGCGCCAGTTTAAAAAATATTACTAAATGAAACTAGCGATTGTTGGTACCGGATATGTGGGTCTTGTGACGGGAACTTGTTTTGCTGAAACAGGCAATGACGTGATCGTAGAGTTGATAAATGATGCGGATGCTGCATATCAAATTGTTAGCAC
>CBFGYQ010000157.1:0-5459 GCA_965652995.1 uncultured bacterium | reverse complement strand
TAGCATTTTGGGAATGTCATAAAACCCTGTGCTGACAATAACATTCCGGGCGCGCTTACCAATTCCATTTATAATTATCCGCTAAATATGACATTTTTTTCCACTTCGGAAAAGCTTGAAATCGACAATATTCCATTTATTAGCAACAATCCCAAACCCACGCGAAATGAGGCTTTGGAATACTATCGCCGTGTAGCAACTTCAAATGGACTGCATATCAATTTATATGAAAAGATAATTTCTGTCAAAAATTTAGATAGCCATTTCCAGATTATTTCTGATAAAAATAATTATCGCGCCCGGAATGTTATTGTCAGCACAGGGTTTTATGACATTCCCAAAATGCTAAATATTCCAGGCGAAAACCTTCCAAAAGTGAAGCATTATTTTAAGGAAGCACATCCATTTGTAATGCAAAAAGTAATTATTGTTGGCGCAAGCAATTCAGCAGTAGATGCGGCGCTTGAAATATGGCGAAAGGGCGGTGAAGTGACTATGGTAATCCGTGGACCGGAAATTGGCGAACGTGTTAAATATTGGGTAAAACCGGATATTGAAAACCGCATTAAGGAAGGAAGTATTAAAGTTTTTTTCAATTCAGAAATTATTGAAATCAATAAAGCAACCGTAACCATTAAAACGCAGAAGGGAAAAGAAATTCTGGAAAACGATTTTGTAATTGCGCTTACCGGGTATCGTCCGGATTTTGAGTTTCTTGAAAAATTGGGAATTGAATTTTCTGAAGACTTAAACCATTCGCCGAAATATGATACCGAAACGATGGAAACTAACGTAAAAGGGCTCTATTTGGCAGGTGTTATTTGTGGGGGAAATGAAACCCACAAATGGTTTATTGAAAACTCCCGCGTTCATGCCAAAATAATAGTGGAACACATTTCAAAGGAAATTAATATCCAGCAAAATTGAAGTTGAGAAGCTTTTTGGTGTGGTTGTATATTTGGGGGAAATTTTTCTTGAAATTTTCAGGTGACTCAAAAAAATATTCTGCCAAGACAGCCATAAATTCATACTGATTGGTAAAAGCATATTCTCTAAAATATCTTGTTCTATCCAATTGTTCCCTTACCTCCTGTTTTGTCAATTGCTTCAAAATGGACTGGAAATGCTTTAAAAACCTTGCAGAATCTATATCCTTTGCCGCTTTTGACTCCAATTGCATGGCGTGCATAAACTCATGGATGCCAACATTAAGGTTGTCGTCGCCAATTTTCAAACCATTTTCAAAATCTTTCCAAGATAGCACCAATACTTTTTCTTTTGGATTAAATTCTCCTTTATGGTAGTTTTGGTTAATAGTGCTGTAAAAATTATCCGGATAAATTAAAATATAGTTAATCAGGGCATAACTGTAATTTTTTCTGCCGAAGCTCAACATACAGGCCACAGCAGCTATTAAAACCTTCATGGTTTCAGTAACGTTTAGCCCATCTCTACCTATGAATTCCTTTTCTGAAAGAAATTTTGCAATCCTGTGATTAAACTGTTTTTTATGGTTCGGGGAAAGCTTGTTATAAAAAGCAAAACTTTTTTGAAGTATTTCTTCTTGGGAAAATGACAGCTTTTTATAAACTAAATAATGTCTAAAAAGCGGACGATCAAAATAAGCCGAGTACCAATTTTCAAAAATTCTAAACAGAAAAAGAAAGAAACCAACCAATACAATCGCGTATGCATAGGGAGCGAGCCAAGGAGCATAGGGCTCAGTTTCGAGAAAAATTGGCATACGGTAGAGTTTATATTAAAACGTCTATGGAAAATCTTTATTTCTTTATCCTATAGAAAATTAAAGAAATAAAAAATCCCCAACATAATTGGGGATTTTTATTATGAAAACAAATTCAGTCTATAATTCTTAAAAGTCAAAAGTATAAAACTTATCCCAGAACAATTGAGTTTCCGGGGCATCGCCGCCAATAGCACTAGATGCAGCTTCGTAATTTGTTCCGTTTAGTGTTTGCTCACCAACAGGATATGTATATCGAGTTGGGAAACCAGAAACAGCATCTGTTGGCTCATCTAAAATTGGATAATCCAAACGACGGATAGAATTGTAGCTAGCAAAAGTTCTGTTGTAAAGACCTAAGTAAGCCTGTGTACCTATAACTTGTTTCCAAGTTGGGTTTGAAGAACTTGTAGTAAGCGCAGTAGCATAATCTACTTCAGGCTTAGCAAGGTAAGTAGCTAAGTCTGTAGCGCCCCAGTAATCAAATGAAGCCGAAATACCTGCGGTATAATGCGCAGCAGCATCTCCACCAACAGAATATCCTCTTGCGGCAGGTTCAGCCATTAAAAATTCAACTTCTACATAGGAAAGAAGAACTCCAGGTTCAGTTGGGTCAACCAAACGATCAGCAACATGCGAAAAATCTGGGTAAGAAGATATTTCACCTATTTGTCCACCAATATATTCTCCATCAACATCAGTAAAATAAACTGGTCTTCTTGGATCTTCTAACCCATTCATGATATCAATAATCGTTACAGCAGCAACATAATCGTTACGCCCGCTAAGAACCAAGTTGTCGTTCATTGGGTTGTTGTTTGGTGCAGATGCAGAGTAATGATAGCTACCATTATCGGCATTACTAGTAAACACCCCACTAGTAACAGCAGATTCTACAGTAGATTGAGAAAGGCCAGCATCTACATCAGAAAGCATAATACCCATTCTCAATTTCAATGAGTTTGCAAATTTTTTCCAACTAGAAACATCACCTCCATACATAAGATCCTCAGAACCACTAAAGCTACCAAGGCTTGTATTCATGCTACCAATGGCAGCATTTAAACGAGAGATTAAATCTTTATAGATTGTCAATCCATCGTCATAAGCAGGTAACAAATTATTAATGTCTAATGCTTGGGAATAAGGAACATCTCCATAAGTCTCAACCAAGTTGCTAAATGCATATACATTAAGTACTTCAATTATTGCAAGTTTGTTTGCTTTAAGTGCATTTGTAAGATCATTATCAGTAGCTTCAATAACCCTGGCAGATTCATTAAGATCTTTTAATACATCTCTGTAAATTTCTCTCCAGTGGTTATCAGGAATGGATCGAGTAACTTGATCATATTGACTTTCGTCAGTATATGTTGTTTCCTGTAACTGCTGTGTCCATAACCTTAAGTTATTAAGGTTTACGTTTGGGGTAACAATTTGATCGGCAAGTTGCTTTTGAGCAGAAGCGAACAAACTTTCACCACTTACAGCAGTAGGGTCTTTTATATTCTGGTTCAGGTCTTCAAGATTGTCTGAACACGACACGGCAAAAATGGCCGCTGTTAAAATTAAAATCAGTTTCTTCATTTTTCTAAGTATTAAAATTGTGCTTTAATGTTAAACCCATAATCTTGGGTAGTTGGCAATGAACCTGTAACATATCCTTGAAGGTTACCAGAACTTAAACCAGCTTCAGGATCAGCATAAGGCAAGTCTTTGTCAATAATCCACAAGTTAGAACCTGTAACACTAAAAGACAAACCAGTCATAAAAGTATTGTCCAAGAATCTTGATGGCATGGTATAAGTGAGTGATACTTGACGCAATTTGATATAGCTTGCATCGTAAACAAATTCAGCATTAGGGAATGAGGCATAGCCAAACCCGCTAAAGCCATTAGCATCTGTTCTTGTAGTGTTTGGAGAACCATCAGGATTAACACCTGGATTTATGTATCCACCACCATCTTCCAATGTATTTCTTACGGGATTACCTAAATCATTGATAAAAGCAGTATTTGCATAAACCCCTGTAGACTGTCCGTAGTATTGATCAAGTGAGAACAAACTTCCTCCTTCTTGGATATCAATTAGGAAGCTAAAAGAAAGATCTTTATAGGTAAGGGTGTTTGTAATACCCATCAACCAATCTGGATTCGTATTACCGAGTACATTGTTTGATGTTGGGGTCCTTAGGTAATCACCCGTTTCTGGATCAACCACTTTTTCACCATTCAAATAAACGAAATCTGTACCGTAAATTACACCATAAGGTTCACCTACCACAGCATTTATTGTAACACCTCCTTGGAATGTACCTAATTGCAATGTTTCAATTCCATCAGCCAAAGAAATTACTTCGTTTTTGTTTTGGGTCCAGTTAACATTTAAGCCCCAGCTAAAGTTATCGTTTTTTACTGGCATTGCATTTAAGGAAACCTCGATACCTGTATTCTCAATTTCACCAGCGTTTAGCAATTTTCCAGTATATCCGGTAGCCGCAGAAATTGGCACTGTAACAATTTGGTCAATAGAGTTTGATTTATAATAGGCAACATCAAACCCAAGGCGGTTGTTTGCAAAACGCATTTCAAGACCAGCCTCATAACTCTTTGTTGTTTCAGGCTTTAATTCGGGATTATTTGAAACGTTTGGTATAGATGTTCCTATATCATTATTGATTGTATACGTGTCAAATAGTCTATCAAATGGAGCTCCATTCCCAACCTCGGCATAGTTCAATCGTAATTTACCAAAAGTAATGGCATTTACATTCAACAATTTACTGAACACAAAACTGGTTGAAACAGAAGGATAGTAGAAAGAGCTATTATCTTCTGGAAGAGTAGAGAAATGATCTCTTCTGATAGTTCCATCTAAGAAAACTATGTTTCCAAATCCAAAGGATGCACTTGCAAAAACCCCATCAACTCCAATTTTCTCAGCTTGTTCAACTGGGTTTGGCAATGAAGAAGCACTATTTTGAAGTGAATATAATCCAGGAACAACCAACCCACCTGATGTAGAAGATGTCAATGAATTAAATTCATTTCTTCTGATGTTTGTACCCAAGATACCTGCAAAGCTAATACTTTCAGAAAAGTTGGTATTAATGTTAAACATCAAGTCGTAGTTTGTTTCTGAAGCGGTAATGTCTCTTCTTAAGTAACCAGAATCAACATTTCCACGAGAAACGCCAAATGTAGTAGCAACGGAACCTACCGCTCTTCGCTCTTCTTGGTTTTCATTATAGGTATCTGTTGAAACCCTTCCCATTACACTTAACCAATCGGCTATGTCGTACGTAAGTTCGAAATTCCCAATAAAACGGCTTCTTCCATCGTTTTGGTAATTTTCGTATCGTGTCCAGTATGGGTTATCCCAATAAATTGGAGCGGCACCAGGCTCAGAAGTTCCTGGGTTCCAGCTCACGTTTCTATGGGTTGCGAAATAAATATCTCTTTGTGCTTTAATGTCTGTACTCACAGCCCACCATTGTTTCATGTTACCAACAACGTTGTCGTTATATCCTGTTGAGTTACGACCCAAAGCGTCTGTTTTGATATAGTTGGCAAAACCACTAGCAGTCAACTTATCAGTAATATCGTATGTTCCGCTAAGTATAAAGTTGTGTCTATCCAATCGGCTGTTTGGCAATATGCCAGATTGATCTAATTTTGTATAGGACAATCTGTAGGAGCCATTCTCCAAACCAT
>CBFGYQ010000156.1:0-5474 GCA_965652995.1 uncultured bacterium | reverse complement strand
CGTTACTATCTATCCCAAAACAAACAGTTCTATTAAAAGAAAAAGAACCTATTCTCAAAAGTTTGAAAGAAGGATTACAATTCGTTTTTAAAACACAGATCGTTTTTGCTGCTTTGGTATTGGATATGTTTGCTGTATTTTTTGGAGGAGCAGTGGCGTTGCTTCCCGTTTTTGCAGATGAGATTTTGAAGGTTGGTGAAATTGGCTTTGGATGGCTAAGAGCGGCACCAGGAATAGGTTCTATTACAACCATGATCTTACTTTCCTTTATTCCACTAAAAACAAAACCAGGAATCAAACTCTTGATATGCATTGCTTGTTTTGGAATTACTACCATCATTTTTGGTTTGTCAGATGTGTTTTTGCTTTCATTTTTTATGTTGCTAATCGGTGGAATGTTCGACGCTGTGAGTGTAGTGATAAGAGGGACAATTCTGCAACTATATACGCCAGATCACATGCGAGGTAGAGTGGCTGCTGTTAATACCATGTTTATCAGTTCTTCTAACGAATTGGGTGCTTTGGAAAGTGGTGTGACAGCTAAGTGGATGGGAACAATACCAGCAGTTATTTTTGGTGGTGCTATGACACTGATGATCGCAGGTGTAACTTATTTGAAAGCACCGGCGTTGAAGAAACTGGATTTGAGTAAGGTTGGTAAATCGTAGGTTAGATTGTCGATATCGCGTTACGTTTCATTTCGATAAGCTCAATGAACTTGATTGTGATCCACACTCACTTTAAAAGCCACACACGAATAATTATTAGAAGCAGCAAAACATTTCAACTTCACATAAGGAAAGGCTTTCAGGAAATTCTCATAAGCCAGATATTCGTGCTGCTGTGAAGAAAATTCATCAAAAATGATGATGTCATTTGTTTTTAAGAAAGGAGCAAGTGTAGTAAGCACAAATAGGGTAGAGCTATACAGATCTGCATCCAGCAGTATCACTTTGCGTTTATCGTTATTAAAATCTTTCAAGAAATCATGCAGCGTATCTTGGAATAACCCTTTATGTAAACTTGCACGTTCATCTTTTACTTCAGGAATATTTCCTTGCAAGTCGAAAGCTCCTTTTTTATAATCTCCCCAATCTTCGGGCAATCCAGTGAAGGTGTCAAATCCAAAAAATCGAGAGGACGGATGTTGATTTTCTTTAAGCCACCAGATAAATGTTTCGCAATCTGCCGTACCAAATTCCAAATAATTAATAGGTTCGTTATTGATAAGGCGGCGAGCGATATATTTGTGTACTACCCATCTTTTTTGATAGTCATTTTCTTTAGTAGGAAAATCATTGATTTCTAAATTCTTGTTTTCATCTATCCATCTCGAAAACTTCATGAAATGCAAACCTGCCAATGCTTTGTCGGTGAGCTTGCTAAATAAACCATGAAGATTTAGACGATACAATAATTTCTTTCCGGAGGTCAAAACATCAAGCTATTTAGAAGGATAAAACATAAAATACACGGCACCCATTATTAATACAAATGCCACTGCATAGTTCCATTTGAAAGGTTCTTTCAAAAAGAAAATGGCGAACACCGCAAATATCAATAAAGAGATCACCTCTTGAATGGTTTTTAGCTGAAATGCCGAAAACCCCTCTTGCTTGCCAAAGCGATTATTTGCCGGAACCATAAAGACATACTCAAAAAAAGCAATGCCCCAACTTATCAAAATGAGTTTGAATAAAGGCATGTCTGTTGTTTCTTTTTTCAAATGCCCATACCATGCATACGTCATGAAGCAATTAGAAATAAGAAGACAGATGATGGTACGCATAGGAAATTAGGCTATTGCTTCTGTATGATGTTGAAAATCCAATGCTTTTTCTACCATTTTCTTGGAACCGATGTAAACAGGCACACGTTGGTGAAGTTCACTAGGAACAATATCCAATATGCGCTCCTCTCCTGTATTGGCAACGCCACCGGCAGCCTCAATAAGAAAGGCCATAGGATTGCATTCGTATTGCAAACGAAGTTTCCCGTTCTTGTTTTTCTTATCGGCAGGGTACATGAATATGCCGCCTTTGATAAGCGTGCGGTGCATATCTGCTACCATAGAGCCAATATAACGATGAGAAAACGGACGATCATCTTCTTTATTCTCTTCCATGCAATAATTCAAAAATGCCTTAGTTGATTCAGTGTATTTATTGGTATTGCCTTGATTTATAGAATAGATCTTTCCTTTCTCTTTACATTTCATTTCAGGATGTGAAAGACAGAATTCACCAATTGAAGGTTCTAACGTAAAACCATTTACACTAAGCTTAGTAGCATATACTAACATAGTACTTGAGCCATAGATCACATATCCTGCTGCCATTAATTTATTGCCCGGTTGCAAAAAATCTGCTTCGGTACAAGGCCCACCTACCGGACTCACCCTGCGGTAAATCGAGAAGATCGTGCCTATAGATGCATTTACGTCTATATTAGAAGAGCCGTCTAACGGATCGAATAATACTACATATTTAGAGTTGTGAGAAAATTCATCATCAAAACAAATGAATTCATCATTTTCTTCTGAAGCAATACCGGCACAGTCTGCACTGTTTTGTAAAACACGAATCAAGGTTTCATCAGCATATATATCCAACTTCATTTGTTCTTCACCTTGTATGTTGGTAGCACCATGTTTGCCAAGAATATCTACCAAACCTGCTTTCGATACTTGCTTGTTTATGAGTTTGCAGGCAAGGCTGATATCGCGAAGCAAAGAAGAAAGTTCACCGGTAGCTTGCGGGAATTTGCGTGTTTCTTGGATCGTAAATTCGTCAAGGGTTATGAGTTTGCGCATAAAGTTTAGATTTTAATAAAGGACAAAAATAAAGAAGATGTGGTACAGATAGTTTATCAAAGTTGAAGTTTACGCTTTAAATTTTCGAAAAACTAATTTTTTCCTGTGTATGAAATTACCGGAATACGTTCATTTACGAGGTGTATATAATCCATCATTTTTGTGATTTTGTTTTTTTCTTTTTTGAATTGACTCAACAAATCAGGAAACTCCTTCAACACCAATTTTAGATACCTGATAGACAGATTGTTTATCGTTCCGGTTCTTAAGCTGAAAATTTTAAGAATAGGTGGACTCATAGCTGTTCTCTGCTGATAAATTGTTATTCCATTACCAACACCATTTCCATCTGGCGGACCTAAAAACACTATAAAGTTTCCTTTGGTTAGAGCTTTGACATAATTGTATTTTACGAAATTCATGCTATTGATGTAAATAGAATCATGATGTATATAGGCAAATATTTTTTTCATTATAAACTTATTATCAATTGAATCTGTTTGAGAATGTAATTGATATCTAATAAAACCACTTAAAGATGAATCGGCTTCGATGGTCAAGTTTGACTTGAAAGCCGGTTGATGTGCTCTAAGTTGTTTTGGGTTTAGATAAACGCCCTCTGGAAACAAAGACTGTGCATCAAGATTGCTTGAGAGAAAAATCAGAATATAGATTAGGTAATTTTTCATTTTGGATATAATAGATTTATTATTTGGTAACTGAATAGTAACCTGAAGGACAAATTCAATTTTGAACGACAATAATATTAAAAGATGATTACAGAATATGTCGCGTAATAAATATGCCCCACATTCTGTGAGGCATATTTTTATTTTCATAGGATTCAATCTGGTAGATTATCTGTTATTCTTTTTGTCTATTATGGCTCCGATACCGGTACCTGCACCTGCTCCTAATACTGCGCCAATCACTGCACCTGCGGCACGGTTACGTTTGTTGATGATAGCACCTGCACCTGCACCTACTGCTGTACCTATCACTGCACCTTTAGCTTTTGCACTCCAACCTTTCTTTTGTTGTTGAACAGCTATAGGTTGTTGCACTGGCTCGTTATACACGGCAGGTTGACTATAAGATGATGCATTGCCTGCTACATAATTTCTAGTATATGTTTTACGTGCACTTGACTTACGTGGTGCTACTGTTTGAACGACAATTGGTTTCTCTGCTTCTTTTTCTGCAACTGCAGCTAAAGCTACATTGTTCATTGAGTCAATAACATGTTTTCTTACCATCTCCGTTCTCATAGCTTCTATCTGTGCTTGTTGATCTTTGATCATAGCATCTCTTTGTCTGTCAGCAGATGTAGTACAAGATGTTGCGAATAATACTGTACCTGCTATTGCGATTGCTGAAATTATCTGTTTCATAATGTTACGTTTTAGTTAGTGAACAATTAATGATTTACAGAGTGCATAATGCCAACCCCGTGCCAAAGACTGTTTTTTCGACTGTTAAAAGAAACTATAAATGGCTGAAACACCTTATGGTTAACGGCTTTGTGGAATCTTCTTAACTAAGATGAATGAACATCTACACAAGCTATTCTTAATTACCTTTGATACTATATGGCTTCGAATTTTAAAGTTTTTATACAGATCAGTTGTTTTTTTTGTCTTGTTGCAGCATGTACACACGAACCATTTGAGGCCATTAATCCTGAACCTGAAATAGACGATAACTATCCTCCGGAAATAGCTAAAATAATTCTAACCAAATGTGCTACCGCCGGTTGCCATAACAAAGCAAGTTATAGTGTTTCAGGAGGAGGGCTTTTAATGGATAGTTGGGAGCATCTTTTTGATGGCGGCAACACCGGTGCAGCAGTCATTCCTTTCAGTCCTGAAAACAGTTCGCTGATGTATTTCACAAATTCATTTGCAGACCTAGGTCCCATTCCGGAAGACGATATGAAAATGCCTTTAAATAATACCTCACTTTCAAGAGAGGAATATTTGACACTTCGCAATTGGATCATTCAAGGAGCTCCTGATAAGAATGGAAACATTCCTTTTGCATCTAATGCGGAAACGAGACAAAAAATTTATGTATCTCATCAAGGTTGTGATTACATAACTGTAATAGATGCTGAGAAAAATGTAGTGATGCGTTGTGTGCCAATAGGAAAAGTAACAACTATTGAATCTGCTTATTCTTTAAAAATTGCGCCTGATGGAAATGCGTTTATCAGCTTTTGGGCCGGGCAGCATCTTTTGAAGATGGAT
Organism: uncultured bacterium; assembly: GCA_965652995.1. Taxonomy (GTDB): domain Bacteria; phylum Bacteroidota; class Bacteroidia; order Chitinophagales; family Chitinophagaceae; genus JAFIGV01. The sequence goes on along the minus strand of CBFGYQ010000156.1, from coordinate 416 downwards.
ACTAAAACCGACTCGCTTGTAGATGATATTGATTTAGGAAATGCAAATTCTAATGTCATTCACATAGCCCCCAGCAGCAATGAGTTATTGGTAAGTAACTTGTACAGCAATTCAATGCTTTTAGTCAATACAATAAATAAATCCATCACTTATGACTATAGAAATAATTTTTCATCTCCACATGGCATAGCTAGTAACAAGTCATTTGATACTTTTTTTCTAACACAACAATACGGCAATACAGTTTGCAAAATTTCATCGAACGGTACGGTGAAGAAAATAAGCATTGATGGGAAACCTCTTTCAACAAGTAACACTGGGCCTAACCCATATAATATTGTTATGTCACCTGATTACTCAAAATATTTCTTATCCTGTCAAGGAAGTGGAGAGATAAGAGTAATGGATGCTTATGC